>CAMCYG010000011.1 GCA_945883775.1 Victivallis vadensis | reverse complement strand
GAAGCAGGGGGTGACTATATGTATCGCGTCTGCGCCCCTGACTTTCCAGTTGGGGAACCAGGATACTTTGATGATGTGCGGCAGTCCTATCCCAGTAGTTTTAAAGCTGATGGATATGTCGGAGAGCTTTTCGTCCCAAATCCGCGCTCCTTTGGTAATAGCAATGCCGGCAAAAGCTGGTGGATTGGTCGAATTCTTTTTTGTTAAGTCCCTGTATTCAGATTCCGGAATGACGGTGGAGAATTGTTCAGTTTTCTCGTCGCCCGACAGGAATACGAAGGGTTGGTCGATAAGCCCAATATTGTAGATCCACCGCATCGCATCGCTTTTGAGGTTCTTTGCCTGAATTGCAACAGCGCAAGGTTGGTTTGATGGAATATATACATAGGAGCCCTCGTGTGTTGTCAATTCATACAACTCCCAGCCGCTTTGATCGTTGAGTTTTCTCCATTGCTGAGGCATGGCTGCAAGCGCTGATTTTGTCCCTTCCCATCTTGCGATAAAATGCTTAACGTTGAATAGTTCCAGATGCTTTGTGGCGTTTGTCATGTTGAACGTCGTCGGCTTTACTATTGTAGGGAAGCCGGCCGGGTCCCTGGATGTTTCGCTCTGTATATAATATGAAAACATGGAGCCTAGCGCGGAGTTGACCAGTCCGCCTTCCAATATCGGCTTACCTGTGAGGTGCGGGGTTGTTTCGAATATACGTGAAGAACCCAGGGAATTATTCTTTTCGGAAAGATCGTTGGCAAGCCGTCCTTTTGTGCCGGCCAGTGGCATTACCAAGTCCCTGTATACCGGCCATAAGGGTTTGCTCTCCATTCCTTCGTAATTCCATTTTGCCCAGTGTCTCACCTGATATGGTTCTTCAATGAAGAAAGTTATCACTATTATGAAGATAGCCATGGCAACGGGCCATGATCGGATAAGCCGGATCGCTACAAATCCGATAGCCGCCATTTCGAGTATGAGCAGGCTGTATAGCATGAAAGGCCAGAGCCGTACATTGACGAAGACAGGCGAAACCCCGTATCCGAAATAAAACAGTAGAGTAGATGCGACCAGCATCCATACTAGAAGAAGAATAGCCCGGTTCCTGTCCATGAGCCCGTAGAGAAGCGAAATTAATGCCAGTGGCACGCATCGCAATGCCAGCGGGTGCAGTTGCGACATTATCGTAACAATCCAGTTGTTCCCGAAGTCCATGGCAAAGGCGCTCTTTGCTATTAGCGGAATCAGCCACCAGGCCATGAGCGTAACACCAAGGGCACATTCGGCAAATAAGATAAGTGCCGCTTTCTTGAACCCGCAGGGCGGGCGCAGTAGCGGTATGATTGCCACGGTTAGCAGTCCGATCACCGTTGTGAAGAAATGCGACATTAACATGAGTGCTAACAATAAGGTCGAACGGAGCCTGAATTTGCCGTCCATCAGATCCCTGAACACTGATGCTATGAATAAGACCATTATTGGGAAGCTTATGCTGTTGGATATCATGCCGGCAAATGTGCTGTAGATGTTCACTCCCCACATCTTGTGTGAGGCGTCAAAGAGCAGGGGTAGCATCGCTATTGCCGATAGAATAGGGATTGGCCTTTGCAGCCGCATCACTCTTGTGGCGGCATAAACAGCCAGTGGCAGTGTGAATATGCCTGCAACGCTGACAAGCTTGAATGCGATATTGAAAGGTATGACGAAGCTGAGCAGGGATATTACAATGTATGGCAGAGGGAAGTAATATTGGAATGAAGGATATCCGCACCACCAGCCCTGTGCCCATGATGAGATCTTGTGGTCGGTGAACAGCGAATGCTTTAACTGGCTGGCCAGATAATTGTGGGCAGGGGTATCTCCTCCGCAGGTAGTCGTGTCCATTAGTAGATATGACGCCGGGACATGTGCAGATATATATAGAATGATAAGTATCAGCAGTAAGGCATCAGTGAGAATGCCGATTTTGCGTGAATCGAGAGCAACTCTGGCCCTGAAGGCGGATAGGATCAACAGGCAAAAGGCAAGGATCCCTGCGCATATCATGAACTGTTTACCGGAGATTATCCGGTCAATGTCGATGTGGGGTCTGATCCGTACTTTGGCAGTAGTGCTTACACTGCGATTTATTCCGTTCAGCGGATAGTCAAATATAATGGAAAGAGCGTAACTGCTTCCTTCGCGCGCACCATTGTTTCTTATGTCAATGTTCTTTGTCAGTATTTCGCCGGGCTTGATGATTACTGATGGGTTTGTGACTTTCATCTGGAGGTTTGCAGGCAGGTCAACGGTTAGCCGGCCCTCGATGGCGTTTGACCAGCTGTTCTGGATGGTGACTTCAATTGTTCCCTGCTTATCCATTTTGATGCGGCTGGCTCTTAGCGCGATTGGATCGTTCGTTGGCTCAGGTATATCCAGCATCAACGGAATAGTTGCTAATACTGAGTAAGGGTAGCCGAGCCTGTCATGATATGTGATTTCGAACAGGATTGTGCGTATGCCTGTATTCCAGTTATCGTTTGATGTTGCGGCGCAGAATACTGCGGACTGGTCGGGCATCAGAATTTCGCAAGAGCCCAGGTTGTATGTCCCGTCGCATTTTACACGGGCAGTCAGATCGGTTGCTTCCTCATCGCCGTTGTTGGTGACCTTTGCCGAAAAAGTGTGCAGACCGTTTCGGTATTCAACGCCGGGCTCTATGTCCAGTGTTATCCTGCCGGCGAAAATCGTTGTGGCCGCAGACAATGAGATCAAAAAACAAATTAAATGGCGTATGTGCATGTGCTCGTTATTGATAACGTAAGCAAATAGCATCATCAAGTGGATAATATACACGGAGAAACACCTCAACAAATCTGTGCTTGTATCAGGCGGTTGATGCATATATATTCCGATTGCATTTTTTTTGCGGGGCAGTAGCTCAGTTGGTAGAGCATCACGTTCGCAACGTGGGGGTCAGGGGTTCGAATCCCCTCTGCTCCACCACTTTTTGTCTGCAGATGCAGATGGAAAGTGACCTGCAGATTTTAACGTAGAGATGGGAATTTAAGCCATCTGACACTCTCAAAAATGAATTCAAGAAGAAGGAGCTGATAATGAGCGAACAAATCAAGATAGTCCTTACTGATGACGAGATGCCAAAGCAGTGGTACAATATCCAAGCCGACCTCCCTCAGCCTTTGCCGCCGCCTGTGACTAAAGATGGCACTCCTATCGGTCCTGACGCTTTAGCACCCGTGTTTCCCATGAATTTGATAGAGCAGGAGGTCAGCACGCAGCGCTGGATAGATATTCCAGAGCCGGTTCTGGATATCTTGAAGATATGGCGGCCATCTCCACTTTGCAGGGCATTACGTCTGGAGAAAGCCCTGAATACCCCTGCCAAGATATACTATAAGAACGAGGGAGTTTCGCCTGCCGGCAGTCATAAGGCGAATACTGCGGTTCCGCAGGCGTATTATAATAAAATTTTCGGCATAAAGCGGCTTACCAGCGAAACGGGAGCTGGGCAGTGGGGCAGTTCCATCGCTATGGCCTGCAAGCTCATAGGGCTTGAATGCAAGGTTTATATGGTCAGGATAAGTTTTGATCAGAAACCGTTCCGTAAGATGATGATGAACACTTGGGGAGCAGAATGTATTGCTAGTCCCAGCAATCAGACTAATACTGGCCGACAGATACTTGCGCAGGACCCGAATACACCTGGGTCACTTGCCATAGCCATCAGCGAGGCGATAGAAGATGCCGTCACGTCAAAAGACACGCGTTACTGTCTTGGTAGTGTGCTCAATCATGTGCTCATGCATCAGACAATCATCGGGTTGGAAACCAAGAAACAATTCGCGAAGATTAACGTCACTCCGGATGTGGTCATTGGCTGTTGCGGCGGCGGTTCTAACTTTGCCGGTATGGCGTTCCCGTTTATTAGTGACAAGATGAACGGAAAAGATATCAGGATCATTGGTGTTGAGCCGGAAGCATGTCCGACTTTGACGCGCGGTCCGTATGTCTATGACTCTGGTGATGTAGCCATGATGACTCCACTGCTTGCCATGCACAGTCTGGGTCATGCATTTGTGCCTGAACCAATACATGCAGGAGGTTTGCGTTATCATGGCATGGCCCCGCTAGTGAGTCATGTGCTCAGATACGGTTTGATAGAGGCTACGGCAGTCCCGCAGTTGGAGTGTTACAAATCAGCCGTGCTGTTTGCCCAGACCGAAGGTTTTATACCTGCCCCTGAGACGTCACATGCAATAGCCCAGGCAATACGAGAAGCAAACCGTGCCAGAGAAGAGGGCAAGGAGAGGGTTATCCTGATAAATTGGTCAGGGCATGGTCTGATGGATCTGAGTGGTTACCAGGCATATTTTGATGGAAAGCTCCACGACTACGCTATGGCCCAGGCAGACCTTGACTTATCCTTAAGCAAGATCAAGGATCTGCCCAAACCACCGGCGAAGGTTGGCTGATTGCACTTTCTGTAAAAAATGCGTTCCCCAACGCCGCCCTTTCTTCTGAAACCAGCGAGGCGCGTGTCTGGTAGTTGTATTGTGTTTATATACAATGACATGCGTGGAAAATCCAAAAAACAGCTCAGGCTAGATTCTGCTTGCGTATAAGTGAAGTGTTCTATATCCTTCAAATTTGCGTGAAATGCGCTATACTAGTATTACTATGCTTAAATTTGGTGAATTATGTCATCTGAGAATAAAGCTTCTGGAAGTAAGATAAAGAAAAAAAATATGATATCTAAAAAGATAGCGTTTAAGGGTAATAAAAAGAAAAACAGCAAAACCAATGCAAAGCCGCAAAAGGGCCATAAAAATAAATTAGATGGGCTGAGTGGTAAGAAATTGGCAGCCGCAAAAGCAAGATATAACTCCAAGATGTCGGCTATAGACAATTCCGATCTTGATGAAGCGTTTGTAGAGAAAGAAGATGGCGACGGAGATGAGGCCGAGGAGAAGGTGAAAGGGCGCAAGGGGCGTGCCGCCAATCTGGCACGCACGGCTGACGATGAGGGAAAACCATCGACTTCAGAAGACCAGGCAGATCCCACCAAGAAGGACGAGAAAAGCGCCAAGTTCAATGATCTTATCAAGCTTGCGGAGACCCAGGGCTATCTGACTTATGATGATATAAATGAGATTCTTCCTGATACTGTGATCAAGCCGGAAGAACTTGAGTCCTATTTGGTGGTGCTGCGTCAGCTCGATATCGACATAGTGGATGCGGCAACAGTCGATAAGGTCAAGGAAGCACCTGTCAAGGAGGCCAAGCCGGCCAAGGGCGCCAAACTGGATTTCTTCGATGACCCTATAAGAATGTATCTTCATCAGATGGGGCAAGTCCCGCTGTTGACGCGTGAACAGGAAGTCGAGATCTGCAAACGCATAGAGAAATCCGAGGTCATTGTCCGAGCCCTTTTTAATCAGCTCGGGTTTGCTGCTGATATGTATCTCGATCTTGTCGCCAAGCTGGAGAACGGTGAAGAACGGTTTGATAGGGTTGTAACTGACAAATTTGTCGAGAGTCGTGACCGGTACATGAAGGTACTTCCGAAGGTAAAGAAGGATATATCGATCTGGCACAAAAAATTGCTGGCGGCTTATGACGAGCATCGAAGTGCTGATACACAGGCGAAGAGGCTAAAGAAGAAGAAGACACTCGATACGGCAAGAACCCAGATATCCAACGCATTCGTCAATCTGCACTTTAAGCAGAAGGTAATAGAAACTTTGGCGTATAGCGCCGAGGAGTTCTACAAAGCGTACAAGAATCTGTCCGATGAGTTGGCAGATTCCTTGAAAAATAGATCAACGAGTAGAAAAAAGGAGGAAAGAAAGAGGGAAATAGTCAAGCAAATGAAGCTGCTTGAGAAGAAGTTCTGCTTGAGAGGTGAGGAAGTAGAACCGATCTTCAAGGAGCTTAAGGATGCTATTAAGAGCGGGCAGAAGGCTCGGACGGAGATGGTAGAAGCAAACCTGCGTCTGGTTATCAGTATCGTCAAGAAGTACATGAACCGAGGGCTATCGTTCCTGGATCTTATTCAGGAGGGCAATACCGGCTTGATGAAGGCTGTCGAGAAGTTCGAATACCAAAGAGGCTATAAGTTCAGTACATATGCCACATGGTGGATACGGCAGGCGGCTACAAGAGCTATAGCAGACCAGGCGAGAACCATCAGGATTCCTGTCCACATGATAGAGACGATCAACAAGCTTTTGAGGGTTCAGAAGAAGTTGGTTCAGCAGTTGGGTCGTGAGCCCACTCCTGAGGAGGCGGCTGAGGAAATGGAGATGCCTGTCGAACGCGTTAGGGCTGTTTACAAGATGGCCCAGCAGCCGATATCACTCCAGAGTCCTGTCGGGGACAGTGATGATGCTCATTTCGGTGACTTCATTGAGGATAAATCCGCGGAAAATCCGTCGGAGATGACTGCGTATAGCATGCTTAAAGACAGGCTCAAGGATGTTCTTAACACGCTGACAGAAAGAGAACGTGCCGTACTGGATTACAGGTTCGGTCTGACTGACGGCTATTCAAGGACGCTTGAGGAGGTAGGCAAGGAGTTTTCTGTTACAAGGGAAAGAATTCGCCAAATAGAGGCAAAAGCCCTCAGGAAGCTCCGACATCCAACTCGCTTAAGGAAACTAGAAGGTTTCCTCGAGGTCAAATAAGGCGGCATAACGGTGGAATTACATGCTGCCCGCAAGAATCAAATTGTTTACCAATGCAGATCTTGCGTTTATTTCCACCACAAGGAGTAAGAAATGTTAGAAGCAATCAGAAATATATTGGGTAATGCAGAGACAACAATGTTGCTGTCAATCTTTTCTCTGGCGTGGTTCATTACGGGCTATGTCATGGGACGTCAACCTGTTAAAACCCGGACCGGTGCCAGTAGGGATAACAGCAGCAACAACAGGGGCCGACAATTCAATTCCCGTCGGCGTGATAATAGGGACAATAGGGATAGTAGGGATAGGGATGGCGACCGTGGTGGGGACAGGGATGTGTCACGTTCAGATTCCGGTAATGTCGAGATGTACGTTGGAAATCTCTCGTTCGCAATGGAAGAACGTGAGCTGAGCGCTATGTTCGAGGAGTTTGGCAAGGTGGCTTCAGCAAGAATTATAAAGAATAAGTTTAACGATAAGTCCAAGGGGTTTGGATTTGTCGAGATGCCTGTCAGGTCCGAAGCTCTGCGAGCCATAAAAGCTCTCAGCGGCAAAGAAATAGACGGTCGTCGTGTGGTTGTGAACGAGGCGAAGTCGTCAGCCCGCGATTAATCACGGAATTGGAAGTATCATTTCGGACGAGAGCTTGGCAGCAAGCTCTCGTCCGTTTGTTTTTTCAACAAGAGCAAGGGCGAATTCGAATGCCGTTCCTGGGCCCTGACTGGTGATGATATTTCCGTCGATTACTACCCGCTCATTGATCCACTCAGTCGCAGTGAAGTGTTCCTTGACGCCTGGGTGGCATGTGGCTCTTCTGCCTTTGAGGATGCCGGCGTCTTGCAGGACCAGCGGCGCCGCACATATCGCGGCAACAGTCTTGCCTGCCTTGAACATTTGGAGGACAGTGTGAATTATCCGCTTGTCGGCTCTGAGCTCTTTTGTGCCTTGAGCTCCTCCGGGTAATATTATTATGTCCAGATCGTTGGTGTAGATGTCCGAGAGTATAGTGTCAGGTACAAGTGCAACTTTTCGAGATGCGATTACTGTTCCGTTTCTTATGCCTGCTGTCACGACGTTCCAGCCCGCCCTGCGCAGGACATCAATGATTATAACCGCTTCCATTTCTTCTACCCCGTCCGCGAGAGGGACTAGCGCTCTAATATTCATGGCATGTTCCTTATCTATTTTTTCTTTCATCGTTCGGGGAATAATGGCATTATTAATAACAAATATGCAACAGCAGTTCCAATGTAAAAAATGCGGACAGTGCTGCCGGATAAAAGGAACGGTATCTCTTCTGCCAGAAGAGGTTGACGCAATAGCAGCCAAGCTGGGAATGAGTGTCTATCAGTTTACGGCGAAGTTCACAAATCTGATGCCGGATAGAAAATCATTGACTATCATTGATGGAAATGGGACAAGTTGCGTCTTTCTGAGCGATTCAGGCCTCTGCGTCATCAACGACACAAAACCTATTCAGTGCAGAAACTTCCCCATGGGCTGGCATTATAAAGGAGCCGAAACCATTTGTAGGGGACTACAGGAGACAAAGTATGACAGATAATCAAACCAAACAACAGATATTGGATGCCATTGAAAAAAGCAGACCAAAATCAATTTCACCCGCAGTAATTGCCGAAAAAATGCAGTTGAAGTCCAAAGATAAAAAACAACTCGCAAAATGGCTCCATGAGCTTGTTAAGGAAGGCCAGATCATCCGCTTGCGGGACAATACCTACGCGATTGGCATAGAGGTGGATCTTGTGAGCGGAAGGCTGGATGTCATGCGTTCCGGCGACGGCTTCGTGACTTCCGATGACGCAAAATGCGTGGTGTTCATTCCAAAGGACAGAATGTCCGTTGCACTGCCAGGTGATCGCGTGGTTGCAAGGATTGACACATCAGCAGGGAAGAGCGGGCATGGCGAGTCGATAGGTGATATTGTTCGTGTGACAGACAGGGGGCGACGTCAGTTGGCAGGAACACTTAAACAAGCCGGCGCGTTCTATTATGTGGTGCCTATAGATACTGCATATAAGAAGGATTTCTATGTTCCGGATACCAAAGGTGCGGTGCTGGGAGACAGGGTTATTATCGAATTCGAAAGCTGGGATAATAAGCATATTAATCCGGAAGCGCAGATAGTTGAGGTCATCGGCCCGTCTGACAATCCATCGCTGGATACGATAACCGTAGTGAAGCATTATGAAATACCAGAGGTATTTTCACATGCCGTTCTAAAGGAGGCAGAGACTGCTTCTGTTCTCTTGGCTGATCCCGGTGAAAGATTGGATATAAGGGATAAGTTCGTGATAACCATCGATCCGGAAAGAGCTCGTGACTTTGATGATGCACTTTCTCTCGAAGAACAGACTGATGGCACCAGAATACTTGGCGTCCATATCGCCGATGTTGCGCATTTCATCAAAAAGGGCGGGGCGATGGACAAGGAAGCCGTGCTGCGCGGCAATAGCGTTTATCTGCCGGATAAAGTCATTCCTATGTTGCCGGAACAGTTGTCCAACGGCGTTTGTAGTCTTAATCCTGAGAGCGACAAGCTTACTTTTTCCGTGTTTATGAAGGTGGATCAGTCCGGAAATATCCTGGAAAGGTCATATTCCAAAACCATCATGCGGTCAAAAAAGAGGCTGACATATGAGCAGGCCTTTAAGATGTTGAGTGCCGGCCCTGTGCAAAGCGGCAATGCAGCTCACGGCAGAAAGGATCCGGATGAAGGGGCTGATGCTTTGACGCAACTGCTGAAGAACCTCAGCCAGCTGGCTCAGCAATTCAGGCAGGCACGGTTCGGACGATGGGCGCTGGATCTTGATGTTCCTGAACACGAGATAATAATTAACTCAGCCGGCATCATTGAGGACGTCAGGAAGGTTGAAAATGATTTATCGCACCAATTGGTAGAAGAGTGCATGGTGGCGGCCAATGAAGCCGTGGCGCTGGAACTTGCCAGGAACGGGTATGGAGTTATCTACAGGACCCATAATCCGCCCAAGCCCGATAAGATAGAAAACCTTCAAATGCAGTTAAAGATGTTGGGTCTCAAGTGCGGTGACCTCTCTAACAGGCGTAATCTTGCACAGCTTCTGAAGTCAGTTAAAAACCACCCGCTAGGTTATCATATCAAAGTGGCTGTTCTGCGATCTATGAGCAGAGCTGCATACACTTCGGCAGTCCTCAATGGTCATTACGGATTGGCTGTAAAGTATTATTGCCATTTCACTTCGCCCATCAGGCGGTATCCTGACTTGGTCATCCATCGACAGCTGGCTTCACTGCTTCAGGACAAGAAGACCAATTATCTCACAGCAAAAGCAGCTGGTGAGCCGCAAAGGGCAAAGTCTGATAAAGGATATCCTGTAGAAATGCTGGATACCATATCGCTGTCATGCGGTAGAACTGAGCAGAGAGCTGATGAGGCTGAGCGGACGATCACAGAGATCAAGAAGCTTCGTTATCTTGAGCAGAACAGCAAGGGCAAGAAAAAGAAGGTGTTTGATGCTGTTGTCGTGACCTGCAGGAATTTCGGTATGTTTGTCGAGTTAATTGATCTGCAGATACAAGGTTTGGTGCATATCTCCGAAGTGTCTCGGGATTTTGTCAGGTTTAACCAGCATAACGAGAGTCTGCAGGCAGGAAAAGTATCCTACAAAGTCGGGACGAAGATCAAAGTAGTAGTTAAGTCGGTCAATATGGAAAACCGTAAGGCCGATTTTCTTATTGCACGTTCTTCGTAGGGAGCTTTTCTCTCAAATGCTGTAATACTATGAATCATAATCTTATTGTTTAGCTCAGAAGTTGCGGCTCACCCAGCCTTCTTCGCTAAAGAGCTTCGCAGGCCGCCGGAGGGTTCGCCCTACCTTTCCGGAATAGGGTAGGGCGAGGCCTCTGGCCGAGCCGTCTTCATTTGCTTGTTGCCAAGTTAAGCGAAATGCGTTTCAACTCGATCCAGATGCGATAACGGCTTGTCCTGCAGATATACAGCCGTCATTCGGCGGTAATATGGAGTGGGTATGGATTCTGATTCCTTTTTGACTGGCATCGGAAAGGAGCAAGCTGTTCAGTATCCTGTTCATGAATACCCCTCCGGATATACCGATGTTCTTTTCTCCAGTTTTGGCTATGCCGTATTCGATCATTTGCATTGCGCAAACAGCGACGGATCGATGAAAGATCATGGCAACATCACTGCGATCGTATTTGGAACATAGCATAGGCAGTTGCTCAAAAAATGGTTTCCAGTCTGCCTGAAGTAACTCGAAACTTGAAACCTGAAACTTGAAATCAGAAACCTTACTCATAGACGTCTTCATCTCTACGGGTACCTTTGGTATCTCGGAGTTCTTGCTCTGCATTGCCAATGTCTCAAGTCTAATAGCAGCCTGTCCTTCATAGGTAATACGGGCTCCTGATGCTCCCAAGGCACAGCTGACACTGTCAAACACCCTTCCGGCGGCATGCGATAAGGGTGTATTTATACCTTTACGGCACTGTTCCATTACCGTTTTCATAGTCGGTGTTGAATTAATCGCATATTCTTTAAGCCCTGGATAATCGGGCGAAACCTCAATCCCGTATTGATGAAGGCGACCTAAAAGTTGTCTCCATGGTTCTGCTATGGCAAGATCGCCGCCAGGCAATATCGCAGGAGCAAATGTCGCCAACCTGGTGAAACCGTCAGGTGTGATATGTAGAAGCTCAGCGCCCCAGATAGAGCCGTCGTTCCCCATACCTGTGCCGTCAAATACCAAAGCCAGCATTGAATCAATGGAATGTTCCAGCATGAGTGCGGCGCCGTGAGCGTGGTGATGTTGGACCTCGCAAATAGGTATACCTGCTTTCTTTGCAATCCGCCTTCCAATTACTGACACATGCATGTCCGGGTGCAAGTCTATGGCTATGGCATCCGGAGTTCTATTGTAGAACATAGGGAAGGTTGTCGCTATTTTTTCGAAAGACTCAATGGCCTCCGGAGTCTCCATGTCACCTATGTGTGGAGAAGTGATGATGGAGTCTTCAAGCGAGAGGGAAACGGTATTCTTTATCTCAGCGCCCAGTGCCAAGACACATCTTTTGGGTTTATGGCGGGTTTGTATGGTCTGGGGCGTATAGCCGCGGGCATTACGCCATATCTGTCTATTGCCTGCTATTGAAATACAGAGCGAATCATCGCTTCTGTAGCTTATCTCCCTGTCGTGGACTAGATAATAGTCCGCTATCTCTGCGAGTTTGGAGAAAGCTTGGTCGTTTGTGAGGCATATCGGTTCTGCGTGCTTGTTGCCGCTTGTCATGATAAGCAGATCGATACCGTCAAGGATGAGTTCATGCAAAGGAGAGTAGGGGAGCATGAATCCTATGGTGTCTGTGTCTGGTGCTAGAATGTTATGTGGCATTGTGTTATCAGCAGTATCAATCCTGTTTAAAATAACAATAGGAGCTTCAGGAGATATGAGCATAGCCTCTTCCTGTTCTGACACCTTCGCATATCTGCGGATGACATTGACGTCTTTTGCCATAAGGGCGAAGGGCTTATTAGGTCTGTTTTTGCGTGCTCTCAACCGCTCCACGGTGTGCAGATCAAATGGGTCTGCGGCAAGCAGGTAACCGCCAATTCCCTTTACAGCGACGATATTGCCTGTACGCAGTAGGGCTTGCGTCTGCCTGATGGGGTCCCCGTCAACTTCTTTCAGGTGTTCGTCGAGCAGTCGCAATATGGGTCCGCACCTGTTGCACGCGATAGTCTGGGCATGAAATCTTCTGTCGTTTGGGTTTGCGTATTCTTTTTCGCAGTCACTGCACATTTCGAATATGTCCATGGTCGTATTTTCTCTGTCGAACGGAACTCTCTTCGTGATTGAATACCTCGGTCCGCATATGGTGCAGGTGGCAAATGGATGCCTGTAGCGGCGGTTTGCCGGATCATGTATTTCTCTGCGGCAGTCACTGCACATGGCAGTGTCTGGAGGAAGGACTGCAGTGGCAGAATCACTGTTATCGCTCATGATAATAGTAAAATCAGCCAGTCTTTCTGTATCCGTAATTGTCTGCCGACTAAGCTCCGTAATTGAATCAATTCTGGCGCCGACTGGAAGGGTGGTCAACCTGTCCATGAAAGATAAAATTTCAGGTTTTGAGCCCTCAATGGTAAGCCTGACACTACCAGTCGTATTTTTAATATTTCCGCTAACACCCAACTCATTTGCGATTCGATATGCATGAGGCCTGAACCCTACACCCTGAACAACGCCATTAATTGCATATATTACCCTGTAAATCATGGGCCCGATTGTAGCAGAAGTTCTTGTGACTGTCTTCCTGCTTCTGGGGTACATCTGCGATTTGGTGCGGCTCGTCTGAAGGCTCTCCATCCCTTAATTCCGGAAAAGTAGAGCCGCATAGCTATCAAGCTAACATGCGCTGCTATCCGACGGCTGGTTTCTCGTCATGCCCGAAGGCAGTTTCCTGCCTTTGCTCAAGAAGCTGGGATACAGTCTAAAAATATTTACAATCGATTGCATTGTCGCAGATATTATGGTAAATCTTTCGCATTTCCACAGGATGGAGGGGTGCTGGGGTTAGGAGTAGGGAATGGAACTTAAACGATGTCTGGAAGATTTGGAATATACTCTTGAATGGCCGGAATCTGACTGCTGGCTGGCGCAACTTCGTTAGTGCAGGCAGATGACGAGAATTATGGGGCTGATTTCCTGAACCTCTGAAGAGCCTTGGTACAATCGTTCATTGATGAGCATGACACGTAAACATTTTTTGCACTGGATATGGTTGCCTGGTAGATGGCGCGCTGTTGGTCAGCCTACTTATGCGTGTTTCCGGCGGGAATTTGATGTAGGATGTGACGTGAAGTCGGCCTCTCTGAAGATTACTGCTGATTCGCGTTATGAGGTATGGTTGGACGGGCAGTGGATTGGTCATGGGCCAGTGCGATCTTGGCTGGAGCCATGGTCTGTGGATCGATACGATTTGGCTGTTTACATGAAACCAGGTCGTCATATTCTGGCGATTATGGTGCATCATCTGGGCTTGAGCACTTTTCAATATCTGTATAGTATGCCTGGTTTGCTGGTGGATTTGGGATGGAAAGAAGGTCGCCGCAAGCGATCGGTTGTGTCTGATGAAAGCTGGCGTTGTACAATACATTCCGGGTTTAATGTGGATGTTCCGCGTGTGAGTGTGCAACAGGGCTGGGAAGAGCAATTTGATGCCGGCCGTGTTGATGTAGTGGACTGGAGAATACCGGCGTTTGATGCCCGAAGATGGAAAAGGGCGCGAATTGTACCTTCTTCACATAAGCGGCTTGTTGCGCGAGATATTCCGTTTCTAACCCGCAGTCCTGTTTTGCCTGTGCAAATTGTGGATGCGGAGATTGTCAGACCCGCGCCACTGACGTTATCGTTTAATCTGCGCTGGCTGGTCAGCAGAAAGGATGTTAGTGCTAATATTTGCCGCAGTCGAATACTTGCTGTTACGCATATATATAGTCCCGTTTCACAGAAAGTGCAGCTTCATAATCCCAGTCAGTGGTTTCAGCCGGTAAAATTAAATGGAGTAGAGCTTAAGTTTGATGATATGTCGCTGCATCTTACGCAGGGCGGTGTTGCGCATGCAAGATTGCACAAGGGATGGAATGTTTTAATGGTACGGGCGTTTGAACTTTCGCATGTTACTGAGTTTTCTCTGAATGTGTGGACGGGTCGGCCTGTCCGCTGTTGTGCAAGGCCTGATCAGGCGGATCATGATTCTGTGGTTTGGTTGGCGCTGGGGCCATTTGCTGGCGAAACTGGACGCGGGGGGCTTGGTGGTTGGTTTGGGGAATATATGGACAACAATGTATGTCCGGATCGAATTGTGAAAAGCGCTACCGAGAAAAGATTTTATGACTTATGGGCCACTGGTCTTCCTGATGATGACGCTTTGCACGCCCCATATGCGTCCGTTCTGCTCGGATCTGATTCACCAGCGTTGAATGTGTATGCGCAATGTGCCTCAGAGAGGATAAACAAGAAGACGACCGCCCATGTTGAGAATACTGAATCATTGATATGCGGGGGTGAAGGTTGGATTGTTATCAAGCAGCCGCGAAAAGGTGATAGTGTTCGCTTACTGCTGGATTTTGGGCGCGAGGTGATAGGTTTTCATGCCTTTGAAATCGATGCACCTGCCGGTACAATTGTGGACAACCACAACTTTGAGTTCATTCAGAAAGACGGCCGGCATAATCTTTGTGAGGGGATGAGCAACTGTTTTCGTTACACCTGCCGTGATGGGGTTCAGGAATATCGTTCATTTCTCAGGCGAGGGTTCAGATATTCATGGTTTTCGTTCCGTAATTTCAGGCGTCCGATCCGCTTGCGATACATCCGGGTTTTGGAGAGCCATTATCCCGCATTACAGGCTGGGAGTTTTGAGTGTTCCGACAGGATGCTGACGCGTATATGGGAAGTTGGTGCGCAAACGGTGCGTTGCTGTTCGGAGGATACGTACACAGATTGTCCAAGTTATGAGCAGACCCACTGGGTGGGTGATGCTCGTAATGAAGCACTGGTGGATCTGGTGGTAAACGGTGATGGGCGACTGAGTCGGCATAGCTGGCTTCAGGCGGCGCAGAGTCTTGAGCGATCCCCGCTGGTTGAGGCACTGGTGCCGAGCGGCTGGCAGGTGGTTATTCCTGCCTGGACTTTTCTGTGGATGAGGTGGGCAGGAGAACATTTTCAGCTTACCGGTGATCGTAGATTTGCGAAGGAATCTTTGAAGTGGCTTGCTCGCAATGTTGATGGGCTCAGGGAATGTGTCAATAGCTATGGCTTGATTGATGTTACGGCCTGGAATCTGTTCGATTGGGCGGCTATGGATACGCCTCCGGCCGGAGTGGTGACACACCAGAACTGTTTGGCGGTACTTGCGTTGAAAGAAACAGCTGCGCTTGCTGAGCAAATGGGGCAGAAATCTCTTTCGGCAGGATGGATAAAGCTTGCCGTTGAAATTGCTTATGGTGTTAACGCTCATCTATGGGATAAGGCAAAGCAGGCTTATTCCGATTGTTTGTATCCGGATGGAGAGATGAGCAAGGTGTTTAGTCAGCAGACTCAGACTGTGGCATATATTTCCGGAGTTGCATCTGGGAAGCGGGCCAAGCGTTGTCGTGAAGTTATGATCAAGCCGCCTGCCGGATTTGTCAGTGCCGGCAGTCCATTTTTTATGTGTTTTGTGCTGGAGGCTTTGGACCGGGAGGGTGCCAGTGAAGAGTTGCAGCGGCGAATAAAGGAGTACTGGGCTCCGCAGATTAAGGCTGGAGCCACGACGTTTTGGGAGATGTACCACCCGAAAGCGGCGCGGCTGACGCGCAGTCACTGTCACGGCTGGTCGGCTGCATCGACATATTATCTGACGCGGCATGTGCTTGGCGTGCAGCCGTTGGATCCTGGATACAGGCGTGTACTTATCAGTCCTGGTGTTGGCATGTTGAAATGGGCGGGCGGAAAAGTGCCGACACCGAATGGTGTTATCGAGTGTAAATGGAAGCGCCGGAATAAAGATATACTAGTGCAGGTAAGCGCTCCGGCTGGAACGGAAGTGTTAATTCAGACGGCACAGGGCAGGGTAGTCTGTACGAATCCATGTTCTGCAGTTATTGGATTGAAGGCAGAAAAAAGAAAATTCAAGTGACAAACCATCATTTATTTAGAAATGGTTGTGGATAACACGGTATTCCGCTATCGGGATGGTGACGATTGGCGTCGTAAGGCATGTTTTGTCGCCGCTAATTATGCTGAGCAGCCGATCGACTGCTAATTCTGCCATTGTTCGATAATCCTGTATGGCAACAAAAACTGTAGAGGCTGGGTTGGGTTCCCCATGCCAATCGTCAAAGCACCCTGCCACCACAGACAAATTCGGTAATGTTGCGGCATGACGACGGAAAAAATCATGGATATTGCTCTGAGCGGAAGCCAGAATGGCTACGGTTTCGTTTTGTTTGATTAAATCTCTGACAACAACTGGATTGTTGCCGTCGATGCATATAGCTTGGTTGCGTGCGATTGTATCCACAGCCGCATTGTACCTGTATTGTTCAACGCTATTTCTTTTCGGATCGAATAGTAATACAAATCTTGATGCCTTCGCATGAAGACATAGCTTGACCAGTTCTTTAGAGGCGAGACTGTTATCTGTTGTTATGTTCATGATATTTGCAGCATCGATAGGAACATCTATAAAAATCACGGGAAAATTCTTTTCCACAAGACGGTGGATCTCTGAAATATCAGTAATATCACGCCTGTTGATAATAGCGCCTGCGGCAAGTCCTGTGCCCATGTTGTTTGTCAGTCGATCAAAATCACCTTGTTTGCCATGGTGAATGACAATCGCAGTGTCATATCCTTTTTTTGCCGCATGTGCGCTGGCGTATTCGGCGATCCGCCAGTCCACTGATGTTCCTACTGATGGGACCAGAAACCAAAATATGTGCGAATGACCCTCAACAAGAAGGCGAGCCGCAATATTGGGTCTGTAACCGAGCTGGGCTACTGCTTTTCTGATCTTTTGTTTGGTTGCCTCTTTGATTCGTTTATCATTATTTAGTGCACGTGAAACGGTAGAGGCGTCCACCCCGCAGAATCTTGCTACATCGGTAAGAGTTATATTCATAGTATTTTACAAACGATAGAACAAAATACATAATGTTGAGAAATACGGCAAGCAAAACTGTTTGCTAGTCTGAAATCTTACTGCAGTATAGGGTAAATGTGTTGGTTCCTCCATAGAGTATTTGCACAGTACATGTGAATTGATATTGCAATCGTTTGCAATGGTTGATAATATTTCTCTGATTTTAATTGGGAGGGGGTATGCAAGAGAAATTTCCTGGATTGGGATTGGACGCAGACGTACTGGGTTTGTCCTTGCTGCAGAGAACCACGGATGAGCGGTTTGAAACGGGACATTTCGGGGTTCAGTCAATTGGGGCGACAGGCGATGGTAAGGTTGAGTTCGTGGGGTTTGCCGCCCACACGCTGGCGCTGGTTAATTCTTCTATGGGGTACCCTGCATATTACCCTGTGTATCCTATTATAGAGAATCAGCCGGTTAAAGCTGTGTTGATGGATCTTGACGGGACAACCGTTCACAGCGAGGAGTTCTGGATATGGATTATCCAGCAGACGACGGCCAGCCTGCTCGACAATCCCAATTTCGAGCTAGAAAATGCTGATATGCCGTATGTTTCGGGGCATAGTGTGTCCGAACATCTTCAGTATTGTATCGGCAAGTATTGTCCGGATAAATCGGTTGAGGCTGCGCGGTCGTTCTATTTTCAGCATACTCACCGTGAGATGAAGAATATCATGCAGGGGAAGGGGCGGGTGGGGGCGTTCAAGCCATCGGAGGGTGTAAAAGATTTTTTGCTTTTCCTGAAGGATATGGATATTAAGATTGGGTTAGTTACCTCCGGGCTTTATGAGAAAGCATATCCTGAAATCGTTGATGCATTCAAAGTTCTGAACATGGGCGATCCCAAAGATTTTTATGATGCTATTATAACGGCGGGTTTTCCAATGAGAAAAGGGCAGGAAGTCGGAACGCTGGGGGAGCTTTCGCCTAAACCGCATCCCTGGTTATATGCGGAAACAGCCAGGGTTGGGATGGGGATTTCATTTGCGGAGCGCGGTTCGGTCCTCGGCATCGAAGACAGTGGCGCCGGGATATGTTCGATCAGGCTGGCCGGGTTTGCTGCGGTGGGTATCGCCGGGGGGAATATCAAGGAAAGTGGGACCGAGCGGTTATGTCGGGTGTACTGCAATGATTTTGAAGGAATAATCGATTATATAAGCGCGAAAAACGGGAAAAAAAGGAAAAAGCATGCAAGCGCTTGAATTGTTTTTAAATATGATATATACTCTAACAGAAAGGTATAAAGAGAGAAATGAAAAGCAAAAAAAGTAAAAATGGTCAATATGATATGCATTTGATCCTGAACACTCATTGGGATCGGGAGTACCGGTGGTCGTTCCGGGAAACCCAAATGCGATTAATGGAGGCCGGTGATATCCTCATAGACACTATGGAGAATGATCAACGTTTCAAGTATTTTCATCCGGATTCGCAGGCTTCCTTTATTGATGATTATCTGGAATTGCGTCCCGAAAACCGGGATCGGGTGAAGGCTCTTGTGGCCGACGGGCGGATTCTGGTCGGGCCGTGGTACACGTTGCCTGCCGAGTTTCTGGTTAGTGGTGAGTCGCTTGTCCGCAATCTTCTTACCGGGCACAGGATTGCGAACGAGCTGGGCGGGGTTATGAAGACGGCGTACAACATTTTTTCATGGGGTCAGGTTTCGCAGCTGCCGCAGATATACCGTCAGTTCGGAATGGACACCATCATGTTCTACCGCGGGATTGATCAGTCGAAGATTGACCGGCTTGAGTTCTCCTGGACGGCGCCGGATGGTTCGAAGGCGCTGGGAATAACTTTCGGTTCGTATCACAGGCTGAACTTCTGGATCTATGTCTATAAGCCGTATATACACGGAAAGGAAGCCGTTGACGATTTTGCTGCCTTGCGGAGGAATGGCGGCTCGATGGCGCGGGTGAGTGACGGCTACAGTGATGACATCAATTTCCATGTTATGCATCAGCCCAAATTAAACGACATGGATGCGGCGCTGAAGGGTATGCAGACGCTGCTGGACACGGTGAAAGACAAGTCGTCAACCAAACACCTGCTGTTTCTCCAGGGGTTTGATCAGGAGAATCCTGATCCAGTTGTTCCGGATCTGGTTGAAGAGATAAACAAACGTATTGATTACGGGAAACTGCATATCAGCAGTCTTCCTGAGTATGTGCGATTGGTGCGGGAAGACATCAGAAAACTGGGGCTTGAGTCCGGGTTAAAGAAATTTCATGGTGAGATGTTAAATGTTGAAACGAGCGGGGATCCGTTTGCCCCGCTTTACAATGGTGTATTTTCCGCGCGCATGCCGGTAAAGCTGCAGAATTCAGATTGCCAGTATCGCCTTGAAAAGTGGGCGGAGCCTGTTTCTGTGTGGCAAATGTTACAGGGGAAGGAATATCCGGAACGGCTGTTACGCATGGCGTGGCTCTCGCTTTTGCAGAACCAGCAGCATGATGGCATTGGGGGATGTCATGTAGACCGGGTGCAGCTTGCGATGGAAGAGCGTTATCGTCAGGCCAATGATATTTCAGAAACAATTACACGTGATGCATTAAATGGGCTGGTTGCGGAGATTGATCTTTCGAATGTCAAGGATCGCGAGATCGGTATGGTGGTTTTCAATTCTTCCTGTATGCGTCGCAAGGAGGTCGTACAGGCTGCCGTTGATGTTCCGCGTGACTGGGGGTTCCGCGACATGCCGGGCAATCATTACAAGACCCCCATGATGCTGGAAATTTATGATGCGCGTGGCCGGAAGGTGAAGGCCCAAATGCTAGGGATGGAAGATGATACGGGTTATGGGTATCTGAAATTCGGCAACGCCTTTAGTTTTGATGTGACCCGTGTGAACATCGCCTTTGAGGTTGATGTGCCGCCAATGGGATATGCCTCGTATGTTGCGAAACCGTTGAAACTGGCATCGCGTCCGGTAGAGACAGTTCATCCGGAGCCGATGGTCATGGAAAATGAATACCTGAGGGCGGAAATTTGTGGTGATGGGACGATAAATCTGCTTAATCGTGAAGATGGCAGTTGGTTCTGTAAATTGAATCACTTTGAAGATGAAGGAGAATGCGGTGGGCCGCTTGTGCATTACAGGGCCAACACTGATCCGCGATACATTACCATTGGTGTGCCTGCGAGCATCAGTCTTGTGACGTCCGGGCCTCTTATGGCTACATATCGTATTGAGCAGGAATGGTTCCTGCCTGAAGGAATGGATGCGGAACGTAAGGTTCATGTGCCGCACGGCAACGAATGGGTCGATTATGGCGCTATGAAACGTTCACTAGCTAAAAAGGTATTGAAGATTGTCAGTGAAGTGACGTTGAAGAAGGGGAGCCGTGTGCTGGAGTTTGTCACGACTGTTGAAAATACGATTCAAGATCATCGGCTGAGGGTGATGTTTCCTGCTGGTATTAAGCGTGCGAAAGTTTGTCACGTGGACAGTCCGTTTGATGTGGTGGAGCGAAAGATAGCCATTCCTGACTCCACAGGCTGGTATGAGGAAGCGTCGCGCACAATGCCGACAGCGTCTTTTATTGATGTGAGTGCAGGGGGAGGCGGGCTTGCGGTTATTCATTATGGTTTGAGTGAGTATGAGGTTGTGGATGATCCGACCCGGACAATAGCGTTGACTCTTCTGCGTTGTTTCGGCACGGCCGGAAACCCGACGGAGAAATATGTTGAACAGAAACTGGCACAGTGTCAGGGCAAACATACTTTCCGTTATGGGGTTTGTCCTCATGCCGGGAATTGGGAGTCCGGTTTGGTTTTACGGAAAGCGCAGTGTTTCAATATTCCGTTACGGCTTGTCCAGTCCACCGGGCATGATGGTGCTTTGCCCATGACCCATTCGTTTTTTGCGGTAGACAATGAAAATTTTGTGGTTACGGCTTTGAAAAAGGCCGAGGAGGATAATGCCATAGTTTTTCGTGGCTTTAATCCCACGCATAAGAAGATCAAAGTATCGCTTAGTGTAGGGTTGTCTGTAAAATCCGCGTCTCTGATTTCGATGGAAGAGGTCGGTGTCCGTTCTTTGCAGATCCGGGGCGGAGTGATCCGCTTCGACGTGAAGGCTGGTGAGATTGTCAGCGTTAAGCTGTCTGTGAAGGGAATATAAAATTCGATTGAGTTTTGGCAATCAAAAGGGAACAGGGAAGATGAAGCTGATTATGGTTATGTTGAGCGTGGTGTTGTGTGCGGCACGTTTTGTTCATGGCGCTGCTACAAACGCGGTTATTGGGCCGCGGTACATGGTATTTATGCGCGAACATGACAGGAGCATGAGCATCAACCGTCCAGAGAGTTTCAACAGGCAGCAGTTTGATGAGACTACGCGTCATTTTCCGGGATATAGTGAGCCATATCGCATCAAGGTCGGGATAGGTTATATTTTTTCGTATTTTAAATACCCAATGGAAGATGTCGAAACTTGTCTTAAGAAGTTTCTGGCCCTTTCGCTTGAAACCGATACGCCGGTGGTAGTCAAGCTGGACGGCGAAAACTGGCTCAACGGAAGGCCTGATCTGTGGAACTGGTGGGATCCTGCTGCGCCTGGTTACAATCCTGAAAATCGGCAGAACGTAGAATGGTCGTCATGGAGTCCGGATGATGCCCTCAAGATTTCCTGGCGTAACTGGGGGCGGCAGATTCGAGTTGTACCAATGATGAATCTGCTTAGTCTACGATATAGGGCTGAGTGTCACAAAGCCATGGACCGTCTGGTGCCGGTCATTCTCGATTGGCACCGCAACCTGCCGCCTGAAAAGAAAGATTTGTTTATCGGGTTGAATCTTGGTTGGGAGAGTGCTGTTGGAAACAGTTCTTATTATCTTCCGAATGGAAATGATCTGTTGAACCGTTCGGAGTCTGAAGATCCGAAAACACCGGCGTTTGTCTGGGATGATGTTCTGAGGCGCGGTATGGTTCAGCTTGGGTTTGCGGCTTTGAAGACCGCAGGAATCAGAGATTCCGGTGATATTACTGAAGCAGATTTAACAGAGGTTGCCCGCCGTCACATGGAGGATCTCTGCAGGTATGCCAATAGCCTTGGCATTCCACGGGAGAAGATTTTCTCGCATGGTGTTGGCAATGGGAAGGGTGAAAAGCTTTATGACTCTGCGGTGAATTCGTTTTCCTGTCCGGGGTGGAGTGAGTATTTCAATTCTACCAACATTATTGCTGATGAAGGGATCATGCGCAACATCTGCCGCAGCGATGCTCCTCATTGGGCGGCGGTGGAGTGGTTGTTGCTATATCCGACAAGCCGTTACGAAATATGGAAATCTTCAATCTTCAATACAATAAATGCGTCCGGATGCAAGTACATGTGTATCTTCAACTGGGAGCTGCTTGTGAACAATAAAGGTGAGATCACGGAGGCCGTCAAGGCTGCTCGTGATGTCCTGTTGGAAAGCAAAGAGGTGTGCAATGAGGAATAGGAAGACCAGATGCAGCCGTTAAAGGTAAAGGATAAGTTGTTCTATGGGTTGGGTTCGATATCCGACGTTATTATGGCAAATATTGTGTTTCAGTTGGCAATGCCGATCTATAACATTGAGTTGAAAGTCAGTGCAGCGCTGATAGGTCTTGCCATTTCGCTTCCACGACTCTGGGAAGCAATCACAGACCCGTTGATTGGGAACTTTTCGGATAATACCCGGACCCGCTGGGGGCGTCGCCGCCCGTTTCTTGTAGTGGGTTCAATTCTGGGCGGCATTCTCTGTGCGTTGATGTGGATGCCTCCGCCTATGCTGGGAGTCAACGGATTGTTTGCTTATTTTCTGGTCACCTCCATTCTTTTTTTCACCGCCTACGCGGTGTTTTCCATGCCGTATAATGCACTCGGCTTTGAAATGGCGCGCGACTATGACTCGCGTACGAGTCTTATGTCGTATAAGACTTTTGTGATGAGCATTGGGTCGACGTTGTTCCTGCCGTGGCTGTATAAGATGTGCTTCATTCCTGCGTTTGGTGGTAGTGTGATTCAGGGTGCGCGTTTTGTGGGATGCATCGCTGGCGCGTTGATCATTCTGTTTGGCATTCTGCCGGCGGTACTGTGCAGGGAGCCAGCCGGGACGCAGAGGCAGGAAAAGATAGGTCTTTTCATTGCGATGAAATATACGTTTATGAACAAAAGTTTCCTGATTGTCTCAGGGATTGTGTTTTGCATCCTGATGGGTATTTTCCTGGCATTCCCTTTGATGATTTACATTAATCTCGCCGTTGTCTTTGCTGGTCAGGGAATGCAAGAGGCCAAGGAATCTGCGGCGCAAATCAACGGTGTATATAACACGGTATATGGTGTTTTGGGAATTGTGGCCGTGCCTGTGATCAATCTGCTGAGTAAAAGAATAGGCAAGAAAAAGACTCTCATAGGCGGTTTGCTCTTGGTGGCTTCGGCATTTGCGCTGAGTCCGGTGTTGTTTTCTCAAAAGTATCCATACCTGCAGTTGATGGTCGGAATACTGGCTTCGCCCGGATTATCTTGTGTCTGGGTTCTTACGTCATCCATGCTGGCTGATGTGTGCGATTTGGATGAGCTGAAGACCGGCTTGCGGCGCGAAGGTATGTTCGGGGCGGCGTTTAGCTGGCTGGTGAAGCTGGGGCTGGCCGCTGTTATGGCCCTGAGCGGATATATTATTGCCTGGTCTGGTTTTAATTCGGAGTTGGCGCAACAGACAGTAGCGACTGTCAACTTCCTCCGATTCTTCTTTGCCGTGGTGCCGCTTGTGTTTCTCGGAATTGCCATAGTTCTTACATTTATCTTTCCAATAACGCGCGAAAGATTGGTTGAGGTGCAGGCGGAATTGGAAAGCAGACGCAGAAAATGAAAATCATGGCGAGAAAAAGGGGGGGGCTGCTGCTTTGAATGCAAGAGAACGTACATTAGCTGTTTTGAACCGCGAACCTGTTGATCGTATTCCTGTTGATTTGTGGTACACAGAGGAGATTGGGAAAGATTTGCGCCAATATACAGGTACTTCAACAGATCTGGAGATGTTCAGGGCGCTTGGTCTGGACAAAATTGTGTGGGTTTTCATGGCCTACAAGGCAGATAGCGGAGAAAGTTCCAGTTCGCAGGTCGGAGCTGGGGCGGAAGTTACTGCGACCCGTACCATGTGGGGTGTACCCTTAAAGGGTATTCAGTCGGGTAAAGCGCATTATGAGGAATTTGGTGAAGCGCCGATGAAGGGGTATGAGAGCCCTGCTGATGTGGAAAAGTATCCGTGGTGGCCGGATCCTGATAGGTTTGACTATGAGGGAGCTGTCGAAAAAGCACGTGAGGCGCACGGTGAGTTTTGCGTTATTGGTCCATGGGTATCATTTTTCGAAATTTACTGCCAGATGCGCGGTATTGAACAGGCCATGATGGATTTAGTTCTTTATCCTGACCTAGTCAATGCTGTGCTGGACAAGATAGAGGCGATCCAGACTGAGATGATGAAGCGGTTTTTTACTATGGGCTGCAAGTTTCTGGATCTAGTATTTATAAGCGATGACCTTGGCACACAAAGCAGTTTGCTGATGTCGCCAGACATGTGGAAGGAATTTCTGGAACCGCGCATGAAGCGCTGGTGCGGCATGATACATTCTTACGGGCTCAAGGTGTTCTTCCATACCGATGGGGCCGCAGAGCCTTTGATTGGGCCATTGATTGATTGTGGAATCGATGTTCTTAATCCAATACAGCACATATGTCCAGGTATGGAACCAGGTGCTCTGAAGAAAAAATATGGGGATAGGGTCATTTTTCATGGTGGAGTAGATAATCAGAATGTATTGCCATTTGGTACGCCGGATGATGTGCGCGCCGAGGTTCGCATGTTGATGGATACACTTGGAGCGGGACGCGAAGGGTTCATCTGCGCGTCATGTCATAATGTGCAGGCAGGAACCCCGGTGTCTAATATCATTGCAATGATAGAGTCTGTTAAGAAGTTTGGTTGATTTTTAAAGGAGATAGTGATGCAACGACGTGATTTATTGAAGCAGGCAGGGGTTGGGCTGTCAGTGATGATTTTGTCTGGGTACGGATGGTGTGCACCGGTGGCAAAGGTGTCTTCTTCCGGTCGTCCAAATATTATTGTTATTCTGGCCGATGATCTTGGTTACAATGATTTGAGTTGTTATGGAGCGACAAAGCTTAACACCGCTCGTATTGACAGTCTCGCGACAGAAGGAATTCGCTTTACAGATGCGCATGCACCCGCAGCGGTGTGTCAGCCTACGCGATATGCGATTCTTGCTGGTCGTTACTACTGGCGCAGTAAGCAGCCAATAGAATCCAGTTATTACTTACATGCCGGTGAGGTTACGCTGCCGGCGGTGCTGCAGAAGGCGGGGTACAGCACCGCATGCATCGGGAAATGGCACCTTGGATTTTGTAACTCCACTCCTGACTACAATAAAGAACTGAAACCAGGACCGCTGGAGGCTGGCTTTGATTACTTCTTCGGTCTGCCTCGGTCGCACAATGAACCACCGTTTGTTTTTGTTGAGGACTACAAGGTGGTGGGATTGGAGCCAACCGACCCTATCAAGATTATTGCTAATGCGGATATTCCCGCTGATGCGCCAATGAAAGGTTGGAGTCATGGTATCAGTGTAGGTGCAAAAGTTGCGCACGATGCACGGCCGGGCGAAAGGATTGATATGATACTTGCCCAAAAAACGGTTGAATACATCGCAAAACAGTCCGGCGAAAAACCCTTCTTCATATATCTTCCATTTCAGGCGCCACATGTGCCAATCGCCCCTGCGAAGGAGTATCATGGAACAAGTCAGGCTGCCGACTATGGCGATTTCATTCAGCAGTTGGATGCATGTGTGGGACAGGTTCTGGATGTGCTGAAGGAAAAAAATCTGGAGAAGAATACGCTTGTTATTTTCACCAGTGATAATGGTGGGCTGTACATTGGTAATGTTTTAAAAACCGGCCATCGTTGTAACGGGAGTCTGCTTGGGCAGAAAACCGATGCCTGGGATGGTGGGCACAAAGTGCCGTTTATTGCACGATGGCCCGGGAAAATTGCGCAAGGGAAAACGTCGGACAGGTTGCTGTCCCTTTCTGACCTGATGGCGACGATTCTTGCCGCCGCAGGGGTCTCCATGCCTGCTGGTGCTGGAGAGGACAGCATGAATCAGTTTGAGGTCTTATGCAGTCCGGATGTTCCTGCCGTAAGGACCGAGATGATCTACCAGGGCATTTTCGGATTGGCGCTGCGTTCCGGTGACTGGGTGTTTCTGCCAAAGAAGGGTTCGCTGGGGATGACCGCGCATCAGGAGATTCGATGGGGTCAGTCTTACGCCAGTATTGGTTTAAAGAATAGTGAATATGATGACAAGGGGATCCTTTTGACTGATGCGCAGCCGGCACAGCTTTACAATGTGCGCGTCGATCCAGGTCAGCATCAGAACCTCTACAGTCAACATCCTGAAGTGGTGGCAAAGTTGTCTGCTAGGCTGAAAGGACTCACTTCAGAGAAATGAAATTCCAGAATAGGGTTTGGTGAAAGAGTGTTCAGAATAATACAAGCGATTGCATCGTTGCAAGCGTGGGATCGAGTGTATATATGGGGGAAAGCATGAGAGAAATAATATTTACTGTATGTATTTTAACTGGCGCGGTATGTCTGGCTGACTGGGTTAAGGTAGACAATTTTCAGGATCAGCAGCTTGGTATTTCGATTCATTCGATCAACTCTTGGTCCGTGTTGAACTCGAAGATAACCGCGGCAAACGTCATGGTGGATCCAGAAGATCCGGTGAACTATGCAGTCAGGATAAAGCGTATTGCGCCGACGGCGGACGGGGACCATGACACTCTGTATCAGGCGGGGGGGCTTAATATAGCTCCGGGCAAGACCGGGACGGTTTTCATGCGGTTCATGGTAGAGAGCGGGATGGATCCGAGCCTCGGTACGCGCAGCGAAAAACCGCTTCAATATGTTTCCATCAAGATGGCTGTTACAGAAAATGCTCTTAATGCCGGGAATCCGCGACAGGGGGTTGAGGTCTCAGGCACTGATTCGGTGGTATCTGGTTTTCAGCGTGACAAATCGCGACAGCCCATAGAGCGGAACAAGTGGTATTTGCTGTGGATGGCTGTTGACAATAGCGGGACGCAGTCCTGCAGTAAGGCTTACATAAAACTCCAGGGTGCCGAAGGCGCAGCTGTGCAGGTTCCGGGTGGTTTGACTGCGCTTAAAACAGGGTTTGGTATTTTTACTGGAATGGGGGTTATTAAGTCGCGGGATAATGGTCCAACTGATTTTTGGATAGACGACGTGTATGTTGATAACAGCGGACCCAATCTGGGTGATCCTCTTGCCGGGGCTGGTGTCAAGAGTTGGAAAGATGCACTGGCCGCGGAGGCTGAGAAATACAGGCATCTATTGAAGAAACCGGCCGATCCGGCGGCGGCCGAGGTTCAGGCACGGGCACTTGTGGATGCTATGAAGAAGGAAGAACGTTATACAATGGTATGCGGGACGGCGCAGGGGATTCCAGGTTTTCCGCGGCTGGGCATACCGGCAATTCATTTTACCGATGCAAGTTCAGGCATTAACTGGGGGCCTACTTCACGTGAGAGGTACAGGCAGACAACGGCGTTTCCGTGTACGCTTCTGCTTGCCGCGACGTGGGATACCGCGATGGCCGAGGTTTTTGCACGAGCGATAGGCGAGGAATGCAGGGCCGGCGGAGTGCATTTCCTGCTTGGGCCCGGCATGAATATTTACCGTACATCAACATGTGGCAGAAATTTTGAATATCTTGGCGAAGATCCTTTTCTGTCCAGCCGGATTGTAGAGAAATATGTAAGGGCTGTTCAGTCAACGGGTGTAAGTGCGACCCTGAAGCATTTCATAGGGAATGAAACTGATTTCAAACGCCGGTGCAGTAATTCTATAATCAGTGATCGGGCTTTGCACGAGTTATATCTCCCGCCGTTTCAGGCCGGTATAGAAGCTGGAACATGGGCGGTTATGAGTTCATACAATTTGTTGAATGGCGAGTGGGTTCCGGAAAGTTCCAGAGTGATTGACGGGATCCTGAAGGGAGAAATGGGGTTTAAGTGGATGGTGATGACAGACTGGATTTCGACATGGCATGCTGAAAAAGTTCTCACTTCAGGTGTTGATCTGGAGATGCCGAACGGCCCGGCGTTGCGCCCGAAAATGGCAGAATTGATGGAACGTCCCGAGATAGACCGCATGGCTTTCAACATTGTAAAAACATGTATCGCGGCAGGTTTTTACGAGAAGGAATTTGCGGATCCTGCGCTCATGGATAAGTGGTCGGAACGGGAGTCCGTTGCCCGGCGGGTCAACGAGGCGGGCATTGTGTTGTTGAAAAATAACGGCATATTGCCACTGAAAGAACCTGTAAAAGACCTGAAAGTCCTGGTAACCGGGAATGCCGCACAGAGGAAAGAGCTTTCCGGTTTTGGATCCGGTCATGTTGTCGGGTACAACCTGACTACGTACCTTGACGCCATCTCCGGCCGATTTGGGGCTGAGCGCGTGAGTTATGTCGAGTCGCCGAGCGACGAAGAAATAGGCCGGGCGGACCTGATATTTGTTTTTCCTGGCTTTCCCGGTGGCGGGAAGGGTGGGGAGGGGGAAGGTTCGGATCGCGACTTTGTTCTGCCTGATGACGAATTGATTGCACGATGTGTCGGCTTGAATACGCGGACAATCGTTGGCGTTGTCGCTGGAGGCGCTGTTCGTATGGACTGGGCAGAGAAGGCTGCTGCGGTAGTTTTCGCATTCTATGGCGGCCAGACAGGGGCAGGAGCTTTTGTGGATGTGCTGGTTGGAAAGATCAATCCGTCGGGAAAGCTGCCTTTCAGTATCGAGACAAAATTTGAGGACTCACCGGCGTTTGGTTATAACAGGGTTGGCCCGGATCTTTCAAAGCCTTACACAGCTATGCCGGCGAACATGGCGGGACAGTTTTTTACTGACTCGGCGAAACAGGGTGTCTATTACACTTACAATGTCAACTACAACGAAGACGTTTTTGTTGGCTACCGTTGGTATGATCATAAGAAAATGGCGGTTCGATTTCCGTTCGGGCATGGGTTATCATACACCACGTTTACATACGAAAATATGAAGCTGGAGCAGGGGCCGGAGCCGTCTGTGATCCTGCGTCTGCGTGTTCAAAACACGGGACAGCGGGCTGGATCCGAGATTGTGCAGGTGTATGTGGGCGATTTGGAGTGTAGCGTGCCGCGTCCGCAGAGAGAGTTGAAGGGGTTTGCTAAGGTGGCGCTGGCGGCTGGCGAGGCTAAGGATATTGAGATCAAGCTGGATTCTCAGGCCTTCCGATTCTGGCATCCGCAGACTCGTCAGTGGACATTGGAGCCGGGTGAGTTTGAGATAGGCGTGGGTGCATCTTCGCGCGACATCCGCTTGAGCGAAAAGGTCCGGTTTTAACGTGATGAATAAATCAGGGAGGGTTTGGTACGCGATGAAAAAAAGTATATTTCTGGCTGGTATTATTTTTGTGTTTGCAGAGTTTTGCCGTGCTGAATGGGTAAATGTGTCCGATTTTCAAGGAATGTCCCCGGGTTGTGCTGTTGATGGAACCAATGGATGGAATGTTGGCGACAGCCGTGCAACGCGCACATGTGTTGGCGTTTTGCCTGATCGTTCTGATAATAGTGCGCTGGTGGTAAGCCGTGCGGACGAAAGTTCGGCGAATCATGACGCTGTTTCTCACTGCGGTGCTTTAAATATCAGACCGGGCCGGACGGGCACGGTTTTTCTACGGTTTCGTATTGAGAAATGGAATCTTCAGTCGGGTGGAGGTGAAGTTGCAAAATTTGCTGTGACGGAATCGGTGATTAATGCCGGACTTGATCGCCAGGGTGTGCGTATCAATGGGGGTTCCGGATTGACGCTGACCGGGCTTGGCGAGAGCAGGGGCGGGCTTCCGGTAGAGGTGGGCCGCTGGTATCGTTTGTGGATTGTTGTTGATAACTCCATCGGCGGGAAGTGTTCGAAGGCATATTTACAGGAAGACGGTAATGGAGGGTCCCAATCGGAAGTTCCTGGACGGTTGTTCACAGAATCTCCGGTGGGTTCAACTTTTCTTGCCGGGTTTGGTCTGGTAAAGGCGCGTCAGTCGCCGAAAGCTGATATTTGGATTGATGATTTCTATGTGGATAACGGTGGAGAAAACAGACTCGATCCAACGGCTGGTTCTGGTGCCCGAGTGTCCAGCAGTCCGGTAAGCGGTGTTTTAGAGATGACGATCAGGCCGGAAAAGAAAGGCGTGATTACTCTGGTTGCTGATCCGCTTGATGCCACCGGGTCATCAGGCTGGTTCCAGGGTATGTGGCCTACTGATTCCTCGATGCCCAGTCCGAAGTTTCCGCGCTTTGCGGTGGAACCTGTGTCGGAACGGGTGACTGGCGTTTCGATAACTCGGCAATTTCCCAAGGCCCGCTATTTAGATGATTTTTTCCCAGTGTTAAAGTTCAGTGTGAAATCCGGCGAGAAGTGGGAGCCTTTATATAGAGGGGCAGAAGAATCGCAAATAGCGTTTCGTACGGAGAACCTCCTTAAACTGGTTGATTCTGCAGATCCTGTTGCGAGGCAGGTGGAGATGATGGTGGTTACGCACAGGCGTGTACTCTGGCGAATCTGTATGGCTGGTGAAGGCGCCCTTGCTCTTCGGGCAGAGATGTCTGCGCAAGGTTCTGTGGAAGATGATTCAAACGCTGGCGATAAGTATTTCTGGTCCATTCGGAACCTGCGCGGTCGGCATGCTGTTAAACTATTGCCGGGGAAAAATGCCGGCGAGGTTCTGGTTGTCGCCATTTACGATGCTGTGTCCAAAGAGGATCTGGAATCTGAAATGAAAGAGGCATGTGTTCAAGTCTCTGAATTTGACAAGCTGTGGTCAACGCTTGCAGGGGCTCACAAGGTAGAATCATTTCTGACCGGAACGGAAACGTCGAAAGAGCGGGATCTCGTTGCGGGGATGGTCAACCGCGTATTGCGTAACCAGCGGCAGGGCGGGCGGATCAGTACTCCGTCCGCTTTGGAATTCTACGGGCCGGAGTGGGCTAATGCCGATGCCGTGTGGATATGGTTCCAGCCGGCGTGCCGGTATTCGCTGTGGATCGAGCCGTCATTCTGGGCTAATTCCCTGAAGACACTTCTTGATTCGCAGAAAGAGAATGGATTCATATCGCAGATAGTTTCGCAGGCAAATGCATCTGGTCACACGCAGCATCCCAACATTGCAATGGTTGCCCGTGACTATTATGTGTTTACGGGGGACCGTGAATACATAAAATATGCTTATCCGCGTTTGAAGAAATGGTACGAGTGGTTTATTGAGACGCGCGACAAAGGTGGGCCTGGAATATTTATCATAGGCGATCCGGAGTACAACCTGCGCACGACTATTTTTGAGTATCGCGACAATCTGTGTGATCCGGCGAATCCGGAAAAATTCAACCGGGACTGTATGCCGTTGACGCGGACGCCTGAGATAGGGGGGCGTCCGGAGCGGGTTTACCTGCCCGACATGGCTGC
>CAMCYG010000010.1 GCA_945883775.1 Victivallis vadensis | reverse complement strand
AAAATGAGAATTGTAAAATGTTTTGTAATGTTGGCTGTATTGATTTTAGCTTCGGATGCATTTGCGGTACATGCGATAGATACCAAGGATATACGGAAACAGGATATGATGTCTTTCGACGTCTCCTTACAGGGTGGCTATCTTGACGGCGAGTCAAGGGAGATTGTTTATGACCCCGATGATGGCGGCAGGACGCTTAGTGAGTTGAATTGGGATCTGAAGGATATTCCCATGGCCGGTGCGGCATTTTCTGTCAAAGTCGCCGAGAAGGTGCGCTTCAATGGAGGGTTTTGGCTGGGATTGAGCGAGGGATCAGGCGAAATGACGGATTATGACTGGATGGTAGACGGTATGGATTGGACTGACTATTCACGTGGCGATGTGAATGTTGAGAATGCGTTGATTATGGATGTAAACGTATCGATCTTGCTGAAGAGGGCAGGTGCGATAAGCCTTGATGTGCTGGCAGGAATGAAGGTGTCGACATATGAGTGGGAGGACCTTGGCGGAGAATATATATATTCTGTTAATTCCTTCAGGGATAGCGAGGGCACTTTTGAAGAAGGAGAGGTGGGTATTGAATACGAGCAGCTATTTGCGATTCCGTACTTCGGCTTCATGGGTGCGTATCATGCTGATGCACTGGATGTCAGTGTGTATTTGCTGGGCAGCTTTTTCGGTGTTGCCAGCGATGAAGATTACCATGTGATGAGGGATCTCCATTTCGAAGAAGAATTTGTTTCTGTGCCGTATGTAGGAGCAGGCATAACTGCGTCTTGGACTTTTGGCGGTAGATATTATATCAGCGGTGGCATCGAGTATGAGCAGATACCTGAGACCACGGGCGATATGTATGTTGAAGAGCTTGACGGTACATCTGAGGATGCCGCAGGAATTTCGCATGAGTCCATGATGGTCAAGGCGGCTGTAGGCATGATGCTTTGAGTTGCAGGTGGGCAGGCGAAGAAGAAGAAGGCCTCGCGCAAAGACGCCAGGAATCCAAGTGTATGACATGCGTGACTATCTCTAACGACTCAACTTTTCTCTCAATCCTGTGCGGCGCATGCGTATCTCGTTGTTGCTGATGGCGATGTATATGGCTTTTGTCGAGCCGACCAGGCAGACAAGCTTTCTGCCCCGTGTTATAGCAGTGTAGAGCAGGTTTCTTTGAAGGAGCTTGTAGTGCTGGGTGGTCATCAGAATAACGACTACCGGATATTCACTTCCCTGCGACTTGTGGATGGAGCAGGCATATGCCAGTACAAGTTCATCGATTTCCGAGAATTCGTAAGTGACGATCCTGCCGTCATAATCCACCGTCAGTTTCTGGTTCTCGCTTTCAATGGATGATATTCTTCCGATATCGCCGTTATAGACTTCCTTGTCGTAATTGTTCCGCATCTGCATCACGCGGTCGCCGAGTTTGTACTTCCGCCCGAACCGCTGGACATATACATCGCTCTGGTTGAGTTTTTCCTGCAGGAGTACATTGAGATTATCGGCCCCAAGTTGATTTTTACGCATTGGTGTGAGTAGCTGGATATCGGTCAGCGGGTTGAAGCCGAATTTTTCAGGAATCTTCTTGGTGACGAGATCCAGCGCAATCTTTATAACGTCTTCAGGTTCCTGAGTTTTGAACAAGTAGAAGTCCGAATCTTCCTCGTTTTCCGGCGTTACCAGTGATTCGCCCTTGTTGATGCGGTGAGCGTTTTGCACTATGAAGCCACCATGTTCCTGTCTGAATATTGTTTCCAATCTCATGAACGGCATGGCGTTGGAATGAATGAGGTCGCTGAGCACGGTGCCGGGTCCAACGCTGGGAAGCTGGTCGATATCGCCGACCATGACAAGGATGCAAGAGTCGGGGAGGGCCGATACAAATGAGGCCATAAGCCGGATATCGACCATGGACATCTCGTCTACGATCACGGCTTCTACTTCAAGTTGGGTGGTCGTGTCGAACGAGAATCCGCCTGTATGCGGCTGGTATTTGAGCAGTCTGTGTATCGTGCTTGCGGGATGCTTTGTGGCTTCTTCCATCCGTTTAGCGGCACGGCCTGTCGGAGCTACTAGTGCGGTCTTGAGCTTTCTGACCTTGAACACATCCACTAGAGCTTTGATGATCGTCGTCTTTCCGACGCCTGGTCCGCCGGTTATTATTGAGACTTTTTGGGTGAGCGCCATTTTGATGGCGCTTCTCTGCATCGGGTCAAAATCCAGATGCATGTGGTTGCCGGCCCATTCTATCGCCTTGTCTATGTCTATTGGGCGAAATGCGATAGGGGTGGCAATCAGCTTTTGGAGTTTTTTTGTCACGCCTACTTCTGCAAGGTACAGGTCGAACAGGTAGATGTTGCCATGGTCGTTGAAGAAATTGTTCTTCTCGATCTCTTTTGCAAGTGCGATTCTCATTATGTCGGTCGGTATTTCCAGAATCTCCTGCGCCTTTTCTATCAGGATGTCGTCAGGGCAGAAGCAGTGACCTTCCTCGCTCATTGTTTCCAGCATATAAATCAACCCGGCCCTGGCGCGCATTTCGGATTGGGGTGGGATGCCCAGGCTCATTGCGATAGAATCGGCCGTCTTAAATCCGATGCCCCATATTTCTTTACAAAGTCTATACGGATTATCAGTGATGATGGCGATGGCGTCGTTGCCGTAATGTTTGTAGATCCTTGTGGATTGAGCGGTCCCTATCTCGTGTCCCTTAAGGAACACCATGATGTCGCGGATGGCTTTCTGTTCAACCCATGAATCCTTAATCATCTTCCTGCGGCTGGGGCCGATTCCCTCGACATCCTCCAGCTTCTGCGATTCTTTATCGATTATGGTGAGGGTATTATCGCCAAACTTCTTGACCAGTCGTTTGGCCATCGCCTTGCCGATGCCGCGCACCATTCCGCTCCCGAGATACCGCTCGATGCCTTTTGCCGTGACAGGCGCGAGGCATGTTACTTTCTCTGCCTTGAACTGGTTGCCGTGCCTTGCATGGCGCGTCCAGCGCCCTTCGGCGGTAATCATTTCGCCGACCCACATGGCGGCGCTATTGCATACCAGCGGAATGAGCTCTTTCTGGGCGTTCTTGCCTGTCGGCTGGACTGCGCAAACGGTATAACCGGTATCTTCGGATCTGTACACGATACTGTCAACAATGCCTTCGATCTTCTCGAGCGGGCTGTCTTCAATGTTTTGTTCAGTCTTCTTCATAAAAGGAATGAATAATCAAGGTGAACAGGCCAACTGTCAATCCAAACTTGTGATACTCAGGGCGAAATGCTAACATACTGCGCGTGAAATTCATTTGGATAATATTTGGAGCATTCTTCTCGCTTTCCGCAGGTCTGGCTGTACAACCAGATGCAAAGACGCCAAAACACGCCGCCGATCATATTCTGGTTAAAATCAAGTCAGACGAGGTTAAGAAATTCCTGCGCCAGGATGATAAAAATCAGCTCTCTACCATAGCCGCAAGGCTTAGCATTCCTGCCGGCGCTTATCTGGAGGAGAACGGATTCTCGAAGTGGAAGAAGAAAAAAGAAAATAAGAACTACTACCTGAGTGGCGAATACAATATCAACCTTGACCAGTTTATGTATCTGCGTCTGCCGGCTGGAGTAGATCCTGTGACTGTCGTAGAGCGCTTGAAAACTCATCCATTGGTAGAATACGCGGAATTGGATCAGATTGCGTATGCGGGGTCGGTTATTCCGTCAGATGAAAATTACAGATATCAATGGTATCTCACGAACTCGGTTGTTGCAGGGCGGATTCATGCCCCGGAGGCGTGGGATATAACCCGCGGTAGTACGGGCGTGGTTGTTGCAGTGATTGATTCCGGATGTGATACCAATAATGCAGAATTTACAGGCCGCTGGGTTCCTGGCTGGGACTTCTGGAATAGTGATTCTGATCCGATGGATGATTCCTTTGATAGCCATGGCACAGCAGTTGCCTCTATATTGCTGGCAAACAGCAGTAACGGTTACTCGGGTGCCGGCATTGACTGGGGCTGCAGGCTTATGCCGATAAAAATCCTCAATACCAACAACAGTACAATGGTTGCGCACATGGCAAATGCCATCGACTGGGCCGTGACGAACGGCGCCAAGGTGATCAACTTGTCTGTGGGAACAACAAATCCCGACAGCAGCCTTAGCAATGCGGTTAACCGGGCCGTGAGTAACGGAGTAATTGTTGTATCTATAACGCATAATGCGCCATATTCCAGGACTTATCCCGGACTTTTGCCGTCCTGTATAGCAGTGGGCGGTAGCGATACAAACGGCATGCGCTGGGCGGGAAGTCTTACCGGCACGAACATCGCGCTTGTTGCGCCAGGGACAAACGTCTATTACCTGGGAATCAGTGGCTCGTTTAATATGAACGGAATCGGAACCTCATTTGCCGCGCCGATGGTCGCCGGTGCGGCTTCGCTTATATGTTCCCTGCGTCCGGATTTAAATTGCAGTCAGGTTCGGACGCTCTTGTGTGCTGGCGCGATGGATAGGGTAAGTGTCGATACTAACGATGTGGCAGGGTGGGATGAGTCTTATGGGTGGGGGGTGCTGAATATTTATAATTCCCTCATTCTAGCAAAGACTGCTTTTACCGCGCTTGAATCGACAAATAGTGGGCAAGTGGCTTTTTCGTGGATGTGTCCGGATAATGCCAGCAACAAACTGCCTTATTACATTGAATACGCGTCGTCGCCGGCCGGGTTATGGACTGCTAAAACCAATATTCTATATGCTGGCACTAATGCAAGTTGGGCGGATGATGCGTCGGCGACCAATATTGGTCCGCGTTTTTATAGAATAATGATTAAAGAGTTTAAGCCGGTGTATTGATGGGCGGTAGGTGAATAGAGCAACGATCAGAGCGTATTGTGAAGTAATTCGAACTTGCGCTTTCCATTGTAGGAGCCGATCCCCGCATCGGCGATTCTTCTCGATCGTCGCAAAGGGTTGCGACTCCTACAGTAGGATGAAATAGAATATGAAACCACCAGTTTTAGTTACTGAAGAGAAGCGCTACATTAATGCTTTGATTCTTTCGTCATGCGCGTTTCCTGGTGCCGGCCAGTTAATGCAGAAGCGGTGGCTGTCTGGAACGGTTTTGACTCTTACCTTCTTAGTGCCGTTCGCGCTATTCACTATGAGTGCGGTCAAACTGTTGATTGCTTTCTATAAAGCATTTCCTGATCCGTCAGCTATGCGGGAGGCCAACGTCTACTGGCTCCCTGTTGGAAAATATTTTCTGATGACTGGCGTTGTCTGGGTAGTGTCCATTCTTGATATATATATCCGCCGTAGAAAGCGCAGATAAGATCCTTATATATATACGCTGCATGCCAAAGCCTAGAAAACGATATTTCGCACCTGCATGGTGCAAGATAGGCTATAATTTGCTTTTAATAGCCTTGATGACAGTATCGAGGCACTTGATTCTGGCGTGCAATTTGTCGTTGGACTCTACTATTGTCCAGGGAGCATTTCTGGTGCTTGTGCGGAATATCATTTCCTCAATAGCTGCCTTGTATTTGTCCCATTTCTCTCTGTTACGCCAATCTTCATCGGTGATCTTCCACTGTTTGTGCGGAGTTTTTTGACGTTCCTTGAAGCGGCGTAATTGTTCGTCTTTGCTGATGTGGAGCCAGAATTTGACGATTACGGCGCCGAAATTGGTCATGTGTTGTTCCATTTCGTTAATTTCCCGGAAAGCGCGTCGCCATTCATCTTCCGAGCAGAATCCTTCTACTCGTTCCACCAGCACTCGGCCGTACCAGGTCCTGTCATATATAGTTATGTGGCCAGCTTTGGGCATCTGGTTCCAGAAACGCCAGAGGTAGTGGTGCGCTTTCTCTATGTCGTTAGGGGCGGCAATCGGTACGACCTCATATCCCCGTGGGTCCAGATTCTGGGTCAATCTGCGCATGTTTCCGCCTTTTCCAGCGGCATCCCATCCTTCGTAAGCTATCATCACAGGGATCCTGTGGAGATAAATCTTGTGCTCAAGCTCCCGCAGTTCATCCTGTTTTTCATCGAGCTGTTTCTTGTACTCATCCCGTTCCAGGCTCTTTGACGTATCAATTCGGTCCAGCACGGTGGAATTGAGGGTGTCTGGCTGTTCAGCCTTTACCTTCTTTGCCATTTTCGAGACGGCTTCTTTTATTCCTGAACGCTTTTCTTTCTTTTCAATGCCATCTTCTATCGCCGTGATGACTGTGTCGAAGATCTTCAGATCGGCGAAACGGCGGTCATGTGCCTCGATCAATGTCCATGGGGCGTATTCGGAGTCGGTCTCTGCCAGCATGTCCTCTATTGCCCGCATGTATTGCTTGTACTGTTTGTGTCTCTTGAGGTCGCCCTCCGACACTCTCCACGCAGTGGCCGGGTTTTTTGTAAGCTTCTTGAATCTTTCCTTTTGTTCCTTCTTCGAAATGTGCAGGAACATCTTGATGATCACATTTCCGTCATCGGCCAACTGACGTTCGAATGATGTGATGTCCTCAAACGCCTGGGCAAGTTCTTTATTGTCGATGTTCTCTTCGACCCTGTCGACAAGGACCCTGCGGTACCAGCTGCGGTCGAAGATCGCAATTCTGCCGTTGGCGGGCGTGCGTTTCCAGAATCTCCAAAGGAACGGCCGGTGTGCTTCCTCCTCATTAGGTGGCAAAGTGGAAAAGACGTTGAACCCCCGAGGATCCATGGGGAGGATGAGGTTATTTATCAGCGTTCCTTTTCCTGCCGCATCCCATCCCTCAAACACGATCATAATTGGAATCTTGAGGTCTTTGGCTTTTCGTTGCAGTTCCGCCAGTTTCAGTTCAAGGCTCTGCTTCCGTTTCTTATACTCATCCTTGGCGACACAGCGAGTCAGGTCGATGTTTTCCAGCATTGAGGCCTCCTATTCCTTGGTAAACCTCATTTTAATGATGTTTATCACGGCTCTGGAAATCTCATGCATTGATGCCATCTCCGTGTTCCAGACGCAGTGATAATGAAGGGGGTCGGCAATGTCAGCGTGGAAAAAGGTTTGCACTAACTTCTTTTTGTCATGATCCTGTTCCTTTACCATTTTCTCGGCCTGTTCCTGATTGATGTTGAATTTCTTCATCATCCAGCGGATTCTAGCAGACTCGCGAGCGACCAGTCTTATGTGTATACCTCCGTGTATTCCAGCTGTTACGAAGGCTCCAGCTCTGCCTACGATAACCACTTTACCTAGTGCTGCAATCAGGCGTATCACATTAAAGGACATCTTATGGTGCATATATTCATCTTCCCTGCCTGAAAACAGGCCATTGACGAATTGAAACCATTCGGAATTCATTTTCTCCGTCATCAGGTCGTTGACTGATGCGTTGATTTCCTTATCCTGCCCCATCATATGGAAGATGTCCTTGTCGCATACTTCCCAGCCTCGATATATTTCGCCAATCTCCTTCATTAGATCAGTTACGATGACATGCGCGAGCAGGTGGCCGCCTGCACCGGCTTCCCTGGATATTGTTATAAAAGGCAGTCCTGACGGTGTTATACTCTTCTTAATTCCTTTGTCGCGCAGATATTCTTTGACCAGTTCGATATGATGCATATGTGTCTCCTAATATGAATAACATTTTATACATATATCCGGTCTTGACAAGTACTAGTTTTGCTTTTTAAAGTAACGTCAATAGATGAAAAGTAGCGATGACGCCACAAATAGCGATAGCATGAGGAGTCAAGGGGCATCTCGTGCGTTGTCGCTGGGAATCAACGTAGTGGCCGGAGTTGGATTGTTCACTTTTCTGGGCTACAGTATTGACAAGCATATAGGTGGTGGGATACTTTGGACATTGTTAGGTTTTGTGTTGGGTGTCTTGTATATGGTGTATGAGTTCTGGAAGGTGATATTGCTTCTGAACAAAAAACCAGATAACGACAAGGGGTTTGACGTAAATGACAAACGGACTGGCTAAAGTCGATTTAATGTCCCAGCGCACTGATGCTGTTGCAGCTTTTGTCAATCATCATGTCGCGGACAGGGTAGTGATGAAACTCCCGTTCGACTCGATAACGATACCTTTCACCCAGGTTGAGATTCCCTTCTTCGTGACGCTCCACGGGATGATGCTTTTGCTTACAGCATTTTTGATGATAGTTGTGTTCGGTTTCTTGTATAAAAAACGTGATGGGGCCCCCCGCGGTATTACCAACCTGCTCGAAATCTTTGTTCTGTTTATCCGTGATGAGATATGTATTCAATATCTTGGTAAATCAGATGGTTTGAAGATGACTCCTATTTTTTGCAGTTTCTTCTTCTTCATCCTTTTCGCAAATCTGATAGGGCTGGTGCCCTGTTTTGGAGCTGCAACTGGTAATCTTAGTGTGACCTGTGCGTTGGCGCTTATATCGTTCTTTTTTATGGTATTCGGCGGAATATATAAAAATGGGCTGGTAGGGTTCTTCAAGGGCTTTATTCCGCACGGGGTGCCGTGGCCGGTTCTGCTTCTGCTTGTTCCTGTAGAGGTGGCGGGTCTTTTCATAAAGACCGTGGCGCTGATGATCCGACTTTTTGCAAATATGATGGCGGGCCATATGGTGATATTCTTCATGATCGGTCTTTTGCTGATACTGGGAGCCTGGGGGTTGCCTTTCATGGTTATGGCTTTCGGTATCTTTATAATGGAGATATTTGTGTCTCTATTGCAGGCTTACATATTTACGCTTCTTTCGGCGGTCTTCATTGGTGAGAGGTATCATTCAGAACATTAGAAAATAAGGAGGTTCAAATGGGTGGTTCGATTGTAGCGATAGGTGCGGGTTTGGTGAGTATAGGTGCGGGTTTGGGCGTTGGTCTCGTGGGTGCGGCTGCAGTAAACAGCATGGCGAGGCAGCCTGAGATGACGGCCAAAATTCAGACAACGATGTTCATCGCCGCGGCTCTCGTCGAGGGCGTTGCGCTGTTCTGCGCCATTATCTGCCTGCTTGTCAAATAGGCAATTACAAGGAATAGTCAAATGAGCGATACTCCTCATACAAGTGAGACCATTGAGGTTGTGCCGCAGGAGGGCGGGCATTCCAGCGAAAAGCAAGCGGGCGTGCTGGATGTCAGTTTCTGGATGGTGCTGCTGACCTGGGTGGTGTTCATCTCCGTGACCGTGTTTCTGTATAAGATAGCATGGAAGCCGATCCTGGAGGTTCTTGCCAAAAGGGAAGATACCATAAAGAAGTCGCTCGACGATGCGGAGCAGGCTAGGCAGGATCTTGCAAATACACAGGCTAAGAGTAAGCAAATGCTGGCTGAGGTTGAGGCCAGGAGCAGGGAGCTGATGCATAGTGCCAAGGTCGCAGCAGGGGATATTGCTGCGGTTATAGAGAAGAAGGCCAAGGAAGAGGCAGCGCAGATGCTTGTTGCCGCACAGAAAGAGATTGTAAGCGCAACTGAGCGGGCAAGGGCGTCTCTGCGTAAGGAAAGTGCAGAACTCGCAATAGGTCTGGCCAGTAGAATAATGGCAGAGAACCTTGATGGTAGTAAGAACAAGGCCTTGGTGGAGAAATATTTGAAGGAAGTTTGATATGCAGGTTCATAGGGCTGCTAAACGATATGCTAAGATGTTGTATGATCTCGCCTCCGAAGACGGGCAGGCGGAAAAGATGAACAGCATCATGACATCGCTGAGCAAATTGCTGTTGGCTAATGCCGAGTTATCTGCTTTTGTGAAAAACTGTGCGCTTCCCTCAAAGGTAAGGATGGATATCCTTTCTGCCTTGTTCGAGAAGCGGTGTGGCGAGCTGTTCTGGAAGTTCTTGCGGTTTCTGGAGGTCAAGCGGCGTATAGTACTGCTAGAGCATATCGCCTTCTCCTATTCTCAGATATACATGAAAGCAAATGGAATGGCGGATGCGCTGATAAAAACTCCGTTTGTGCTTGATGCAGGGCAGCAGACCTCCGTGCAAAAACATCTGGAGCGGAAGCTTTCCGGAAAAGTGGCATTGATGGCGGCCGAGGATGCCTCTCTAATCGGGGGCTTTACAATTTTAATGGACTGGACTCTCTACGACCTGAGCGTCTCCGGGATGCTTGAGTCGCTGAAAAGAAATTCACTGAATACATAGGATGGGCAAATGAGTATAGACCTTAGACCAGAAGAAATATCATCAATATTAAAAAAACAGTTTACCGGCTTTGACGTGGCTGTGCAAGTGGCGGAGATCGGCACTGTGCTTAGCGTTGGTGACGGTATCGCAAGGGCGAGTGGCCTGGCAAAAGTCATGGCCGGCGAGCTTGTAGAGTTCTCTAACGGCATTGTCGGCATGGCGTTGAACCTTGAGGATGACAATGTGGGTATTGCCATATTCGGACACGATGCGGACATAAAGGAAGGCGATGTTGTCAAGAGAACCGGAAAGATTGCCAGCGTGCCGGTAGGGCCTTCCGTAGTCGGCCGTATAGTCGATGCCCTCGGTAATGCAATCGATGGCGGAATCCCGATTAAAACGCAAGATTACAGGATGATAGAGATCAAGGCGCCTGGCATCATAGAAAGACAGGATGTCAAGGAGCCGATGCAGACCGGATACAAGATGATAGATGCGCTTACGCCGATAGGCAGAGGGCAGAGGGAGCTGGTCATCGGTGACCGTAAAACTGGCAAGACATCGCTGGCGATAGATACGATCATCAATCAGCGTGGTGAGAATGTGCATTGTTTCTACGTTGCAATCGGGCAGAAGCGTTCGACTGTTGTGCAGGTCTATGAGCTTCTAAAGAAGATGGGTGCGATGGAGTACACGACTATAGTTGCGGCTACTGCATCAGATCCTGCTCCAATGCAGTTCATCTCTGCATATTCTGGTTGCACGATGGCGGAGCATTACAGGGACAACGGCCAGCATGCTCTTATAATTTATGATGATTTGACCAAGCATGCCCAGGCGTACAGACAGCTCTCTTTGCTGTTGAGGCGCCCGCCAGGCCGTGAAGCGTTTCCGGGCGATGTGTTTTATTTGCATTCCAGGTTGCTGGAACGTGCGGCGAAGATGAGCAGTGATAAAGGAGGGGGTAGTCTTACCGCGTTACCTATTGTAGAAACTCAGGCCAACGATATATCTGCTTATATTCCTACGAATACTGTTTCAATAACGGATGGACAGATATTTTTCGAGACGGACCTTTTCAATGCAGGCCAGCGCCCTGCGATGAACCCTGGGATTTCGGTCTCGCGCGTCGGCGGCGATGCTCAGGTCAAGGCTATGAAGCAAACGGCTGGCTCTTTGCGGTTGGAGCTCGCCCAGTACAGGGAGCTGGCTGGCTTCTCGCAGTTTGCGTCTGATCTTGACGCTGCAACAAAGAAACAGCTGGATCGAGGTCAGCGGCTTATGCAGCTTATGAAGCAGAATGTACATGCGCCGATGCATGTGGCCTTACAGGTCGCAATTATATATGCAGGCATTAACGGCTTTCTTGATGATGTGCCTGTCGGCGAAGTGCGGGATTTTGAAAGCAGGATGATCGACATGATAAATGCCCGTCACCCGGGATATATCAAGCTGTTCATGGAGCGCAAGGTGATGGATGCTGATGTCAAGAGCGCCATAGAGAAGATTCTTAAAGATGTAAAAGGCGGTTGATGCCGCCCGGCAGGAGTATAGATGGCTTCGTTAAAGGAATATAATCGCAAGCTGGCGCGTCTTAAGAGCACCAAAAAGCTGACCAAGACGATGTATATGGTGTCGGCTAACAAGCTGCGAAAGGCACAGACTGCTCTGAAAAGGACCGAGTTGTACCATGACAAGCTGGTGTCGATTCTGCGCGGTCTTATGTATGCCGGCGCTGATGTAGGGAAGATTCCTGCGTGTCTGCCCAGAAAACAGAAGAAGCGTTTTCTGGTTCTTGTCGTTGAGTCTGACAGAGGGTTGTGCGGCGGATTCAATAACAATCTCAACAAGGCTGTTTTAAAGTGGACGACCAATCTGGCGCCGGAGATAGGTACAACGATATATACTTGTGGGAAGAAAGCGACAGTATACTTGAAGAATAGGGCCAGCGTTGAGAATACATATGACGGATTCACTGTTAAGCCTCGATTTGTAGATGCCCAGCGCATAGCAAGCGATTTGCATTCGGCCTTTCTAAAATCCCGAGCTGACGAAGTTTACATTGCGTATAACCAGTATAAGAGTGTTATTTCTCAACAGCCAGTCATTGAGAAGTTCCTGCCGATATCGGATGAGCTGTTAAGTGGGCCCAAGGATGGTAAGGCGCATAAGGACATTCTTCTGGATTCCGATTGTGATGAAATACTGAATGAGGCCATACCTCAGATGATGTCGCTAACGGTATTCAGATCCATGATGATAAGTTCCGTAGGTGAGCATGCCGCGAGGATGACAGCCATGGAAAATTCGAAGAATAACTCGGAGAAATTGATAGATGCTATAACTCTTCTGAGGAACCGTGCAAGGCAGGCGGCGATAACCAATGAGCTTTCCGAGATCATCTCGGGGGCCGAAGCATTGAATTGAAAATTAAACAGAGGAAATGAATGAAAATCAGCTCAAAGACAAGTGATGGAATTGTACAGCAGGTTATGGGCGCAGTCGTCGATGTGGAGTTCCCGGACGGAAACCTTCCTGCAATATTCACTGCGTTGACGGTGTCTAATCCGTCGCTCAGTGATAAGGCCGATAATCTCACGCTGGAAGTCGCTCAGCATCTGGGCAATAATGCTGTCAGAACCATAGCCCTTGATGCGACGGACGGACTGGTCAGGGGTGCGACGGTGAAGAATAGTGGTTCAGTCATTATGATGCCTGTGGGTCCTGAAACACTGGGAAGAGTGCTTAATCTGCTCGGTCAACCTATTGATGGCGGGGCTCCGGTCAAGACGGATAAAAGAATGCCGATTCATGCGCCGGCACCATCTTTTGATCAGCAGAATACAAAAGACACTATTCTGGTGACAGGAATCAAAGTTATCGATCTGCTAGCGCCATACAGAAAGGGTGGAAAGATCGGGCTTTTCGGCGGGGCCGGTGTTGGTAAGACGGTGTTGATTCAGGAGCTTATACATAACATCGCAACAAAGCACGGAGGCTATTCTGTATTTGCAGGAGTCGGAGAAAGAACGCGCGAAGGCACCGCTCTTTATCGGGAGATGAAAGAATCGGGAGTTATAGCAAAAACAGCCATGATTTTTGGGCAGATGAATGAGCCGCCAGGTGCGCGAGCCAGAGTAGCTCTTTCTGCCTTGACTGTGGCCGAGTATTTCCGTGAGGAGATGAAGCAGGATGTTCTGCTCTTCATCGACAATATATTCAGGTTCACTCAGGCCGGTGCAGAAGTGTCTGCACTGCTTGGAAGAATACCTTCAGCAGTCGGATATCAGCCGACTCTCGGCACAGATATGGGTGAGCTTCAGGAGAGAATCACGTCCACGAAAAACGGTTCAATCACTTCTATTCAGGCCATTTATGTTCCTGCTGATGACTATACTGATCCAGCGCCTGCCACGACGTTTGCCCATCTGGATGCAACGACAGAGCTTTCGAGGGCGATATCTGAGCTGGGTATTTATCCTGCGGTAGATCCTCTGGCTTCTTCATCCAGCATGCTGGCGCCAGAGATAGTTGGTGAAGAGCATTATAAAGTCGCCAGAGGCGTGCAGGAGATCTTGCAGAAATATAAGGAACTGCAGGATATTATTGCAATCATGGGTCTGGACGAACTTTCTCAGGAGGATAGGATGCTCGTGGAACGGGCAAGGAAGATTCAGAAATTCCTTTCTCAGCCGTTCAACGTGGCGGAACAGTTTACCGGTATGAAGGGTGCGTATGTGGATCTTCCTGATACGATTAGATCGTTCAAGGAAGTGCTGGACGGAAAACATGACCAGATACCTGAGCAGGCGTTCTACATGGTCGGCGATATCGAAGGTGTGATCGAGAAATACAAGAAGATGGAGTAATCAGTTGAGTGCGTCGTTTAAACTGCAAATTATAACGCCGGAAATTACGGTATTTGAGGGGGCTGTTGAGTCTGTAACGGTCCCCGGCACAGCTGGTTCCATGGGGATACTGGCGAACCATGCGCCCATAATTGCGGCGTTGGATATTGGCATTCTTAAGTTTGACCTGTCGGGGGCTATGAATTATTACGTTATCGGTAACGGAATGCTTACCGTTGATTCTGGCTCAACTATTGTTATGGCGGAAATAGTGATTGCTGCTGTGGATCTCGCAGATGCGTCAGAGAAGCTTGACATTCTGAAGCAGGAGCAAAAATCTTTGTTCATTGCCTGATAATAGAGATCTCCGTCGACATGGTATGTTCTTTTCCTGGGGCGATAACAGCAATGTCGTTATTTGTTTTCGCTGTTTCAACGCAAACCATTGTTTGGTAATCGCCATCGGACAGGTCAGGCATAATCTTAGATTTCTCAATCCATGGATTCCAGACCACAGTAGTGTCGCTGTTTTTCTTAGCCACCGCTACTTTCCTGTCAATTACCGGATCATCAATGATGCAGTCTGCCTTAGTGTTAACGTATATTCGGACGGTCTCTGAGGATATTGCAACGTCACCGATTTGTGTCTTGGCCTTGTCGCCATCGGCTTTATCAATATAGTCACACTTGTCGAGACCTGAGATACGTATTCTGGAGGCATCGCCTATGGAGAAATAGGTGTGAAGAGCTTCTGTGATACTTATAGGGGTATTGCCAGTATTTCGGCTGGTTAAATCAATAAACAGGGTTTTTCCGGCCGTAATGCGCAGAAAAAGCTCAAATTTATGAGGCCAGATGGCGTTAGTTCGCTCACTGTCGCGCAGGCAAAGGCATATTTCCGTCGTGTGGTCATTAATTTCTCGTGTGCTTAAGACCGTCCAGATCTCGATTCTCGCAAAGCCATGCATCAGTGTTGATTTGCCTTCTGGGTGCGGGCCAAACCAGGGCCAGCAGATTGGAATCCCCCCTCGAATTGGGTGATTAGGTTTGAAAGCTCCATTTGGTGCAAGCCAAAGTACTTCTTTGTCGCCCTTCGGAATATAGGAAGTTATATGTCCGCCGTGCAAATATATCTCTGCTGTACAGGCATTATTCGTAATGCGCGCCAATGTCATGCCGCCTTTTCCGGTTATGAATTCAAGCTGGCCATTAATGGAAAATGCGTGGTTAAGGTTCTTAAGCGATTCAGTTTCTGTGATCATTGTTGTCCTCCGTAAAAGTTCTAAATGCATGTCTTTGCATTGGCTGTCCATTCGCTACTGTGCAAAAATAAGGTATTACAAACCCCATGTCATTATTGTATAAACTATACCGGGTGATGCTTCAACTATAGATTATCGTGAAGGAAAATATTTATGAGAATAGCAGTAATAGGCCTTGGTATAATCGGGTCAAGATTGGCAGCCAATTGGATAAAAGCAGGGCATGATGTCATTGGCTGGAACAGAACAAAAGCGAATGTGTGTAATGCCGGTATAAGGCTTGCGTCCTCGCCAGCAGAAGCGGCCTGCCTGTCGGAGGTGATTGTTGTGGTTGTGGCTGATCCTGCGGCAGCGAATACTGTCATAGGTGGCAGTAGTGGAGTGGCCAGTGTTGCTTTGGAGGGGAAGCTGGTCATCCATTCGTCGACAGTCGATCCGGAGTGCAATATCAAATTAGAGTCGTTGGTGAATAACGCGGGTGGATTGTTTCTGGAGGCTCCGTTTACCGGCAGTAAAGATGGCGCGGAGAAGGGCAAGCTCATATATTTTACAGCAGGTGATAAGCCCGCATATGAAAAAGCAATGCCGTTTTTGCTGCAGACAGGAACGAAAGTCTTATATTTCGGCAAGACTGGTGCTGCATCTGATGTGAAGCTGGCTCTTAATGTCATGCTTGCCAATACCATGCAGTCTATCAGCGAGGGCTTGCGGTATATTGAGCAGGCGGGTATTGAGAGAGATGCTTTTGTTGAAGCATTCAAGCTGAATGCCGGGTGGTGTCCGCTTGCCGAAATGAAGATGCCAAATATCCTGGCGAATGAGTATCCGACGCATTTTAGTCTCAAGCACATGTATAAGGATGTGGGCCTTGCAGTAAAGAGAGCTCGAGAGCTTAAAGCAAAGATGACCCTAGCGCGGTTGACTGAAAGCTTATATGCGGAAGCGATGGGGCAGGGCTGGGGGGAGCAGGACTTTTCCGTTGTAAGTAAGAATGCCTGATTGGTGTCAAAGTCGGTTGCTCAGTGGGCTAGTGCCTGACGTATTGTAAAACAGCCTTACTGGCTCTTCATGATCGTGAACAGGAACCAGATAACGCCGCCAAGAAGTATTACGGCGATTATTCCTCCGATTGCCATCCACATCTTGTTAGAGTCCTTCTTCTTGTCGAAGCCTGATCCCTTAATGAAGACCGTGGCGCTTGGTCCGGCGCCTGGTCTTACTGAAATACGGGTATTGGGTGCTGAGACTGTGGATGCGACACTTGTTCTTTTTATATCAGCGCCGTCAAACATTATCTCGATGTCGCCCACCTTGATTATGTCTTTAGCGTTAAGAACTTCTGATTCGAATACTCTTTCTCCGTTAAGATAGGTGCCATTCGTAGAGTTATTGTCCACTATCGCATAGTCTTCGCCTTGACTAACAACCATGCAATGCTTGCCCGATGCTGCAGCATCATCCACATGGATGGTGTTCTCTGTCGACCGTCCAATGGTGACATTCTTGGTGATGCCTATCTTTTCGCCCTTGCGGCTTCCTGACATTATTTGTAAATATGGCATAAATTAATAAGTGATGATTATTTACAGAATTTCATCCATCTGTCAACAATTCCTGTGACTCGCACCAGGTGAGTCTGCCTGCTTTCATTGTCAGTGCAGCCCGTGCAGGCAGATTCCAGCCTTCGAAGGGGCAGTTGCGGGCATGGGACAGGAATTCCGCAGATTTTACCGTCCAAGAGTTGGAGGCATCGATGAGGCAAATATCTGCGGGAGTCCCTATAGAGAAACCGACACATGGGATGCCTAGAATAGAGCAAGGCCCCGTTGTCCATCGTGCCAGCCAATCGATAATACGCATCCTGCCGCTGCTTGCCATGACTTTGTATGTGACTCCAATGGCAGTCTCAAGCCCTATTGCGCCAAAGGCCGCTTGCGCGAATTCAACTTCTTTGTCCTCTTTTTTGTGCGGAGCGTGGTCTGTTGCGAATGCCTTTATTGTATTGTCACATAATCCTCGGATGATCTCCTCTACGTCGCTCTTGGTCCCGAGAGGAGGATTGACCTTGTAGCTGGTGTTGCCCGGGTCGACATCCGTATCAGACAGTGCAATGTGGTGGGGTGTTGCTTCGGCTGAAACGGGGATGCCACGTGACAGAGCATCTCTCAAAAGCTGAACTGATCTGGCGGATGAAATATGCTGTATATGCATCTTGCATCCTGTTTGCATGGAAAGTTTTATGTCTCTCTCTACGATTCTTGTTTCTGCATCTTCGGGGATACCCTCAAACCCGAGCTGTTCCGCTCTGGTTCCTTTGCGCATAACTCCACGGCCTGCCAGAGTTGAGTCAAGTGCGTGGTCCATGATTAAAAGCCCAAGCTTCTGTGCGCGCTCCATAGCACCTTTCATAATTGCTTCATTGCTGACAGTAGAGCCGTCATCGGTGAATGCGATTGCACCTGCTTTAGCCATCCCTTCGATATCAGAGATGTTGCGGCCTTGTCTTTTTGCGGTGATGCACCCGCTTGGGATTACCCTGACAAGCCCTGTCGAAGTGGCGGCGGATATTTGGAAGCGTATGCCTTCTGGCGAATCGGGTGGGGGTATGGTGTTGGGCATGGTTACAACATTCGTGAATCCACCCTTTGCCGCAGCAAGTGATCCGGAGGAGATTGTTTCGGCCTTGATGTTGCCTGGCTCTCTGAAATGAACGTGCAAATCGGTAAGGCCGGGACAGACAAGAACCCCTTTTGCCTTCACGGTTCTGTAATTGTCTGCCGGAGGGTTTGCGGAGAATACTCCGTCCCTGATGAAGATATCACGGACATTGTCTTCATGGCTAACAGGGTCGATTACACGTCCACCTTTTATTATCCAATTGCATCTCATCACGTATCAGATTAGTGATTATCGATACCCCATTCAAATTAATTCTGTCGTTATGGCGGTGCGCGGTCAGAATTCCATATGTGGGAATTAATTGCTAATTCGTCAGTAATTCACTACATTTCACTGTATATATGAGTAATGAAGATATAACCAGCCTTGCTGGACGACATAATGATTATTTCCTTAACAGGCTGACGATCCAGGTGGGCCTGCATGAGGTGTTGCGAGAAATTGGTTCATGCGAGAATTGTAATTGCGTTGATATAGGTGCCGATAACGCGATGGTGAGCTATTATCTCAGGCGACGTGGCGGCAAATGGAGCACGGTAGTTTCCAACGCTGGAGAGCTGGATCTCGTCCGTTCTGTCGTTGGTGATAATGTTACGGAAATTACCGATAGCGGTTTGCCGTTTGCAAAAAAGAGTTTTGATGTTGTAGTGGTGTGGAATTACCTTGAGAAAACGATTTCTGACGAGGCATTTATTGAGGAGTGCCACTCTATATTGAAAAACGATGGGCGGCTCGTCCTTGTCGTGCCGAATATAAAGCAGATGTCGGTGATTAATACAGTGAGACAAGTTATGGGGCTGACATATCAGCGGCGTGGATGGGTAAGGGATGGCTACACGGATGCGAGGCTGTTTAGTATACTCAAGCATGGATTCGATGTGCTCCAGTTGAGGACTTACTCGAAATTCTTTCTGGAATTGACCGACGCCATAGTACAATCAATATCCCTGCGCAAGTATCCTGATGGGAAAGTCACGGATGAGGCAGGATATCGTAGGCTTTATGCAGCGGCCGGACCGCTTTACAAGATATCATACCAGTTGGACCTGTTGATGTTCTTGTCCAAGGGGTTCTACTGGATAGCTACTGCAAAAAGGCGGACATGGCGTACAAGAAACGCCCCAGTCCTTGTCGACGGTAGATCTATCAGTGAGGCGGTTTTGTTCCAGTCCCCGCGTTAACCCCTCTAAACAAGGTGTTTTACATAGCAAAACCGGCGATTCGTGTCCTTGAAGCGGAGACATTACTGCATTAAAGCCCATAGTGCTTGACTTGAGGGCCTAAAATGATACTTTTTCACCTTTCCGGAAGAAAATCAATGGAGAACAGATATGAAAAGAACATGGCAGCCTTCAAAGAGGGTGCGTAAGAATAGGTGTGGTTTCAGGGCGAGGATGGCAACATCCGGTGGCCGTAAGGTAATTAACAGTCGCCGGCAGAAAGGCCGTAAGAAGCTCAGTGCCTGATTTGTGATGCTGCAGCTTCCTTTTCAGCGTCTCTCGGGCAAATCCTATGAACGGCCATAATGCTGATAACAAGCTTGGTCGCGATCGCAGATTGCAGAATAGCCGATGTTTCAAGGATGCGTTTGATCAGGGCAATTCTACGGCTGGACGATACCAGGTTTTGTGGACGAGGAATGCCGATGATGCGTTATTGCGGCTGGGTGTGATAGCTAGCAAAAAGACTTTCCCCCGTGCCGTCGATCGTAATAAAGCCAAAAGGATGTTAAGGGAATCGTTCCGCCTGAATCGCAAGTATATAAATCAGGGAAAGGTCGACTTTGTTTTGGTTGCAAGACGAGCGATCTTGAAAGCGGATTTGGTAAGGATAGGGGAAGATTTCCTGTATATTGTTAAATCAAAGGGAATCGACGTCGCAAAATCAAGATGAACTTTGGCGCGAGGACTGCAGTATTTTTGATAAGGCTTTATAAGCTGTTCATATCGCCGTGGCTTGGTGATAATTGTCGATTTCATCCTTCCTGCTCGGTGTATTGCTCTGAGACCATAGAAAGGTTTGGTTTTTTTAAAGGAGCATATTTGGGCTTCAAAAGAATATTGAAATGTCATCCGTATCATCCGGGTGGAATAGACCTGGTTCCTGAAAGGTAAAAAAAATGAGAAAATCAGATATCGTCATTGTAATGCTCCTTTTTGCGTTGCTTATAGCATGGGGCTGGAGGCAGAAGGTCAACTACGTGCCTCAGAAGCGGCCTGCGGTGACCCAGGCGGCATCGGAAGCCAATTTGAGCAATATGGCGGGGACAGTCATCACTAACGCACCGGTGGAGAATCTGGCGAATGTCTCAGTTCCGGAAACTAAAGTCGCGTCCATAGGGAAGCCTGCTCCGGAAAAGCATCTGGCTCCCGAGAAGCAGATTGATATACAGAACTCAAATTCTGTGCTGCGCCTTACGTCGTGGGGCGGTGGTATTTCGTCAGTAACCCTGAGTAACTACAAGCAGCATAATGAAAAAGACAGCGGTCCGGTTGTCCTGGATTTCTCGGGTATGCCGGCTCTGTCGCTGACAGGTATAGAAGGCCTGGACGCTTCGGCGGATTTTGACATTACAAAGACGGAAGATGGGCGGGGCGCTATTCTTGTTTGCGTAGCAAAAAGCGGATTAATCCTTCGGCGTGAGGTGAAGCTCGACGATAAATATCTGGTTTCCATAAAGGACACTTTTAGCAATAAGTCAGCCATTCCCTTGGCGCTGCCTGTTTATAATATAGCCATGGGTCCGATGTCGATGGTCGAGACTAAAGCCAGCTTTTCGGGTATTTCTTTCCTGGGCGTAGATACAATGCCGATAACGTCAGGCGATTCGATTAAGCATTGGGACAGCGAGAGCGTCATACCTACAGAGGTGTTTGGTTTGCAAAAGGCATGGTATGCCTGTTCCATGCCTGATGCATCGGCACTGCCGGCATCTGTCGGTCATGCTACAAAAAGCCCATGGGCATGGGTTGCCGTCAAGAATAAGTTCTTTGTTCAGATTCTGGAGCCGAATGGTGACGCGAAGGAGTGCACCATCGTGGCGGAGCGCGACATGAAGAATAGCAGGGTATATGCCCTGAAGTCGGTGTCTGCTATGGTTGCAAAGGATGGCCAGGTAATTGAGCCGGGCGCTAATGTGGTTAACGAATACAACTATTACGCCGGGCCCAAAGAGTACAACTCCTTAAAAACCCTTCCGAATTATCAGGTCGATGTCATGGAGTTAGGAACGTGGAGCTGGTTCAAGTGGCTTTGCAGGATGCTTTTGACGACATTGAACTGGCTTAACAGCATAATTCCCAATTATGGCGTGGCAATAATACTGCTTACCCTGATAGTGAAAGTAGTGTTCTGGCCGATTACCCACAAGAGCACAGAAAGCATGAAGAAGATGCAGAAGCTTCAGCCAGTGATCAAGGCACTGCAGGAGAAGTTCAAGGATAAGCCACAGAAGATGCATCAGGAAGTGATGGCGCTCTACAAAGAACACAAAGTTAATCCAATGTCTGGTTGTTTGCCTATTCTTGTTCAGATTCCCGTGTTTTTTGCCCTATATACGGTGCTCAGGAGCGCAGTTGAGTTGAGGTATGCCGAGTTCCTCTGGATCAAGGACCTTTGCGAACCGGAAAACCTTCTAGTTGGTACGATTGGATTCCCAATTAACATTCTCCCGATATTGATGACCATTACCAGTGTGTTCCAGACTAAGCTTACTCCTCAGACAGGCGACCCTCAACAGCAGAAGATGATGATGTGGATGCCGGTAATATTCCTTTTCATGCTCTACAATATGGCATCGGCACTTGTGCTCTACTGGACAATCAATCAGGTGCTGTCAATCGTTCAGCTGGCTTTCAACAAGTGGCGCTCAGAAAAGGAAGCTGCGTTAAAGAAAGCATGAATTCGTTGGTGTAAAGGCGTAGCTTGAATGTGTAGAGAAGGTAACCGTATCGCCATGGTTGCCGGACTTGCTCAACTAGGCCCAGATACTCCTAACTCTGCGACATTGTCGCTATTCCTCAGCGGCAAGTTTAATGCCGAGTTTTGAGGCAAGGTCCGGTTTGTCTACCGTTTTGCTCAAGGCTTCATCCGGTTCTACGATGCCTTCTTTTACCAGGCGCGCCAACTCTTCATTGAGAATTCTGTTGCCTCTGGCCTTGCCTGTCTGCATGGCGCTCATCAACTGTTGAGTCTTTCCTTCCCTGATGAGGTTGGACACGCCAGTGTCAGAGACCATGATTTCAAGACCGGCTACCCGTCCTCCGCCTTTGCGTTTACAGAGAGTTTGCGCGATAACGGCCTTTAGACCGTCAGCCAGACCTGTCTTTATCTGATTTTGCTGGTTGGCAGGGAACATGTCAATTATACGTGTTATTGTTGTTACAGCAGTATTGGTGTGCAATGTGCCGAACACTAGGTGTCCGGTGTTTGCTGTCTCCAGCGCAAGCTGTACGGTTTCCAAGTCGCGCATTTCGCCAACCAGAACGATATCGGGGTCTTCGCGAAGAACTGCCCTGAGCGCTCTGCTGAATGAAGTGGTGTGTGGACCAACCTCACGTTGGTTGATTAGGCACTTCTGGCTGATATGCACGAACTCAATAGGGTCTTCCATTGTGATTATATGGGAAGTCCTTGTTTTGTTTATATAGTCTATCATTGCGGCGAGGGTGGTTGATTTTCCACTGCCGGTGGGGCCGGTTACCAATATCAACCCTTTGGGGTAGTCACATACCCTGCGGACGACTGCGGGAAGCCCAAGTTGTTCGACGCTCAGGATCTTGCTGGGGATCTGACGAAACACGCCGCCAACGCCCTTGTTGTCACAAAATATATTTACCCTGAACCTTGCGACTCCTTCTATTGCATACGCAAAGTCAGTGTCATTATCAGATGCGTACTGTGTGATATTCCTTTCAGGCATTATCGGCTCAATAAGGCCATATATGTCGTCGGAAGATAGGACTTGTGCGTCACCGATTTCCAGGATCTCACCGTCAATTCTCCATCGCGGCTTGTGGGCTGCCGAAATGTGCAAATCTGATGCTCTTTCTGCCACCATCCTTCTGAGAAGTTCGTCCAGATGGGGTGACTGTCTTTTCTTTGCGCCGCCCTTTGTCGGTTTTGTGCCGGATTTTATTGTGATTTCTTTTCCGATACCAGCAGACATCATCGCGGTATTGAAAGCGGCTGAATCGATTGGAACGGGACGCAGCTCCATGCCGGGCAGGGCCTCTCTTGTCAGGTTAATGACCTGCGGGGAAGGGTCATCAACGAAGCCTATTGTCAGTATGTTGCCCTCGGCCTTCATTGGCAGAACACGCTGTCTCTGCATGAATTCCACAGGTAAAAGCTTCATCACTTCCGGATTTACTACCATGTCTGCTGGTGATACTGCCTGGTTGAGAAACTTTCGCGATGATTGCTGCAAACGCTGTGCCAGAACTTTACATGTTACAAGACCCAGGCTTGGTAGCTTCATGAACATCTCGTTGAAGAACTTGCTGTCGAACATCAGCAGTACTGCATCGGCTCCAGCTTCAACGGTTGCTGAACGGGGCTGGTCAAGCAGCATTCCTATCTCGCCTATGGTGTCAAAAGGTTTGACCCTTGCGATTTCAACCAGCTCGTTTTTTGTCTCGTGCATGGCCTTTATTACGACCTCTCCCTCGATGATGACAAAGAAGCTGTCTGACTTGTCGCCCTGATTGACGACAATATCGCCTGCATTGTACTGGATCATGGTTGCTCTCTTGGTTATCTCTCCAAGATCTTCCGTTGAAAGGCCGGCAAAGAGTTTGCTTTTTTGAAGTTCGGTCGTGATTGCCTGTCTCATGCTGTCTTCAATCTTGATAATGTTCATAATCGCCAGCTCCTTGTCTTGGGATTAAGTATGCAACATGCCTGATATTATTGTCATGTCAGGATAATCACTAAATGGGTGTGTGTCGTCAAGTAGTGAATATATAAAATCTTATTTAGTTGTGTCTGGAAATCGAAATGCGGTATTCTTTTTGCATGAACGAAAACGTAAAGTCACGGGTTGATTATACGGCGCCTAAAGAGGCGAGAATCATGGTCGTGGACGATGAGAAAGGCATCAGGGAATTGTTCATGAAGGTGATCTCTCTCCATCTGCCCGAGTCGAGTATTGATTTGGCTGTGAACGGGGCAGAAGCAGTGGAACGTTTCCAGGAGAGTAAGCATAATGTCATAATCATGGACCTGATGATGCCGGTAATGGATGGTGAGAAGGCGTTCTTTGCGATCAAGCGGATCTGTGATGAAAAGAAATGGAACATGCCGGCTGTGATATTCTGTACCGGATATGCGCCTTCGGATATGCTTGACAGAATCGTTGCGGAGGATAAGCGGCATTGCGTTGTGACCAAGCCTATTTCAACGGATAAGCTTTTTGCTCTCATCAGAGAAAGGCTTTCGGCGTAATTATCTGCCTTTCACAAAGAAGACGAATCCGACAAGTATTTTATAGAGCCAGATTGCTAGAATGTAATGAGGTCTGGTTATTGCACGCTTCCACTTTCCATCTTCGGTGAATACTATAAATAATCTATACTTAAGTCCGTATTGTTTTCGTGTTATCTCGTCGTCGTTCCATTTCTTCCGATATCTGTCGAAATTGCCGGCATAATAGCTTTTCTTGCGCAAAAGGCGGAACAGCGAAAGATCTCCTTCATTATGCAGCAATGATTGCTTTGTGATGGATATACGAGTTGTTATCCCCATTACTCTGCGGTCAAGGTCCCAGTCTTCTGCGGCGTACATGTTTTCGTCGAATCCTTGAACTTGTGTGAAAACTTTCCTTTTGAAGACCCTAAGGCCGTCGATACATGTCGCGTCATAGAAGCTGCGTTCGAAATTTCTTATTTTCGTAAACAGCGTTGAGCCGGTCATGGTCTCCCTTACGTACATTGCATCTGGCGCGTCAGGCCGTTCAATGGCGCAGATTATCTCGTTCATAGTCGCCTCAGGAACTGTCATGTCAGCATCTACGAAGAAGATATAATCGCCTTTGGATTCGATGATTCCGCCTCTGTTGCGCTGAGAGCTCCTTTCAGGACCGCAAGTTACAACACGTGCGCCGCTTTCTGTTGCGATAGCGCAGGTGTTGTCTGTGGAAGAGTTGTCCACAACGATAACTTCAAGAACTCCCTTTGCTTGAAACTTGGTGAAGGACGATATGCAGTCCCTTATTTTCAAGGCTTCGTTCTTTGTAGGTATGATTACGGATAACAACATATTCAGCTATGCCATCGTGCATAAAAGCCGCAGGGCAAATCGCGCTCACCGCCCGTGGAGGGGATCAGCATGGTTCCATAGTCTATGTTTCCCGCATAGTTTGTTTTCCATGGCAGAAGCATGTTTTTCATGACAGGTGGAGAGAAGCCTGTTGTGTGGCAGGTAAATAGAACGAATTCAGGGCGGTCGCTCATGACTCTCAAGAGATTCTCGATCAATGGTTGGAGGTGCTCTTCCAGTACCCATTTCTCGCCGCCTGCACCTTTGCCATATGACGGCGGGTCGAAGATGATGCCGTCATATTTCCTTCCTCGCTTGACCTCTCGTGTGACAAATTTGGTCACGTCGTCGGTTATCCATCTGATAGGGGCCGAGGCCAGACCTGAAGCTTCCGCATTCTTCCTTGCCCAGTCATTGATGTCTTGAACGGCGTCGACGTGGCAAACCGCAGCCCCGGCCTTTGCCACCATAATAGACATGCTCCCTGTATATGCAAATAGATGCAGTATATTGCAGCTACCCTGCCTTTTGCTGATTCTTTCTCTTATCCAGTGCCAGTGGCATGAATGTTCCGGGAAGAGGCCTACATGACCGAATGATGTAGGCTTGATCATGAATGTAAGGTCGTCGACAGGAATCTGCCAGTTCGCTGGTATTTTCCGGTTGTGTTTCCAGTTCCCGCTACCCGTTGACGAGCGCTCAAAGACCGCATTTGCGGATGCCCATTTCTCAGGGCGCTCCTTGTTCCATAGGGCTACGCTGCAGGGCCGGTCAAGTATGATTTCTCCAAACCGCTCGAGCTTTCCGCCGTCTCCGCTGTCCAGAAGCTCATATCCACTGCTTTTTATCGCATGCAAATCCATAAACGATGTATTTATAGAATAACGGACGTCTGTTCAAGGAAATATGGTTTGTTAATTTTGCACAGAGCTGCAATGCGCTCTTTTGCACAAGGCCGGTGCAAAATTAACGGTGCTCAGCAGCCGAGCGTTTATCGGCAACTGAAAGAGAATGTTTTATTCATTGATGTCTGTGGCATATATTTCATAACATCCATTTATATTTGAGGTGATGCCATGACCGAGAAAAGATATAAGATAATAGCTTGTGAAGTTTTCTTCAGGGAGATTTGCTCACAGCTGGTGAATCATTCAAAGACATTTGACCTCGAGTTTCTCCCGAAAGGCCTGCACGACCTGGGTTGCGAACGCATGAAATCCAGGCTTCAGGAAAGGCTTGATGTCGTACCTGCGGGCCGATATGAGGCGATTCTTCTTTTGTACGGGCTGTGTAATAATGGCTTATGCGGTCTAACATCAGCTCATACTAAGATTGTTATTCCCCGATCCCACGACTGCATCGCTATATTCATGGGTGGGCGAGCGAAGTATGAGGAGTATTTCAATTCGCATCCTGGCACATACTACAGGACTGCTGGCTGGATAGAGCGTGAATCTGCTGAAGGGGCAGGTGAGGACACCATCATGGATAAGCTGGGTATGACCATGAAATATGCGGAGCTGGTCGAGAAATACGGCGAGGACAATGCGAAGTACGTCATGGAGACCATGGGTGTTGGGGCGGAACATTATGACCGGATAACTTATATCAACATGGGCTTGGATTGCGATGCCGGTTTCTGTGCCATGGCCAAGAACGAGGCTGAGGTGAAAGGATGGAGCTTTGAGGTCATCAGCGGATCTTTCGGCATAATCCGGAATCTTATCGATAGCCGATGGGATGATGATTTTCTTGTAATTGAACCAGGCTCTACAATTGCTCCATCTTACGAAAAGGGAGTCATCAAAGCCGTTCCCTGTAGCTAAATCAATTCAGGATGCTAAATTTGTCGCCTGGTGACGGCACGATTACGTTACGGATGCCGATTCCTGACATGGCATTTGCAAGTGATTCTGATTGTGCTGGTTCGCCGTGGACTACGAATGCTCTTTCCACTTCCGTGCCCATCTTCTTGAAATAATCCAGAAGATCGTTACGGTCTGCGTGAGCGCTCAGTGCGTTGATCGTGTGTACCCGCGCCCTGAGTTCATGCTCTTCGCCGAATATCTTGATAGGGTTGATGCGCTCGACTATTCTGCGACCCAATGTGTTCTCTGCCTGATAACCAACGATGAGTATGATGTTGCGCGGATCACCCACCGCATGGGCAAGATGATGCAGTATCCGTCCGCCTTCGCACATTCCCGAGGCGGATATGATGATCATAGGCCCCTTGGCGTCATTCAGCTTCTTTGATTCTTCCGCTTCTGTTATGAACTTGACCGACTTAAATTTGAGAGGGTTGCTGCCTTCTGCCAACATAGCGGCCGTCTCCTTGTCATAGCATTCCATATGTTTTGCGTAGACTGCTGTTACCTTTGATGAAAGAGGGCTGTCCACGTAAATTGGTATTTCGGGGATTCTGCGTTTCTTGTAGAGTTCATTCAAAGAATACAATAGTTGCTGTGTCCGGCCGACGCTGAATGCCGGTACAATCATTCTGCTTTTCTGCTGGCAGATATCATCTATGAAACCCTTGAGCCGGCCTTCAACATCTTCGAGTGGCGGATGAACCCTGTCTCCATAGGTGCTTTCGGTTACAATTGCGTCAACGTTCTGCACAACCTCAGGATCATTGATTATCGGCATATAGTTCTGGCCCAGGTCGCCTGTGAAAAGGAACCGCTTTGAAACGTTTCCTGTCTTAATGTCGAGGACCACTATGGCCGAGCCGATTATGTGGCCCGCATCATAAAAAGTCAGTTTAACGCCAGGAAATATTTCCTGAGTTGTTCTGTAGTTGAGCGGTGAGAAGTTTTTCACTGCTGATTGGGCTTCTGCGACAGTATACAGTGGCTCAAAGGGCGCTTGTCCTGCTTTGATTCTGCGCTTGTTTACGAAGATAACATCCCTCTCTTGCAGGTGTGCTGTATCCTGAAGCATTAACTCACACAGGTCGCAGGTGGCAGGAGTGGCTATGATTTCGCCCTTGAAACCCTGTTTGACCAGATTGGGCAGGTTGCCGCTATGGTCGACATGGGCATGGGAAAGGATCACCTTTTCTACTGTCATAGGATTGAAAGGAAAGGCTCTGTTACGTTCGAACGCTTCTTTTCGTTTGCCCTGGTACAAGCCGCAATCCAGAAGAATGCTGTGTCCGTTGACCTTTATCAGGTGCATCGATCCTGTTGTCGTCTTGGCGGCGCCGTAAAATGTGATTTCCATGCTTCCTCCATCATTTGTAATTGTTGCTAACTTTATCCTTTCCTCTGGGTAACTCAATGCTTATTACATGATTCATCTTCTTGACTTATCACTGGCAGAGGGTATTCTTTCTCCGTTTTAACAGAGGAATTTAACTATATGTTCAGGTCAAAAAAGAATCATAACGATCACAATAAGTCTGAGAATAAAGCGCATGTAAAAGTAGAAGACCATGGCGCGGAACCAGTTGCGCAGGACAATTCGAGTGAGACGGCGCCTGAAGTCCCGGTACTAGTGGATAGTGTGCCTTCAGTGGAAATAGAATCTGATGCAAAGAAGGAGCTCGAGGAAAGGTTCCTGCGCCTGCAGGCAGATTTTGATAATTTCAGAAAAAGGATGATCAGAGAGAAGAACGAGCTGTACGTCAGAGCAAGCGAGGATTTGATGGAGGAGATGCTTCCTGTGCTTGATCACCTCGATCTGGCGTTTCAGGCCGCAGCGGCCCATCATAAAGAAATCTCCACTGGAACGCTAGACGGTTTCAAACTGGTTGGGGAGCAGCTCAAGACTGTATTGTCGAAGTTTGGATTGACGGAGATCTCGGTAAGCGGCAAGACGTTTGATCCTAATCAGCATGAGGCTATATCCCTAATCCCATCCGATCAGATTGCGGAGAATGGGATAATCACAGAAGCGCGTAAAGGTTATATGCTGGGTGGCAAATTGATCAGAGCTACACAGGTTGTAGTCTCTAGCGGTAAACCTGTCCCTGCAGATACAACAGCTAAGGAAGGGTGATTTATGGCTACTAAGGCGGATTATTACGAGCTTCTGGGCGTGAGCAGAACTGCTTCTGAAGATGAAATAAAGAAATCATACCGTAAGCTCGCCATGAAGTTCCATCCGGACCGTAATCCAGGAGACAAGGCGGCCGAAAATAGTTTTAAGGAAATATCTGAAGCGTACGAAGTTCTCAGTGATCCTGCGAAGAAGCAGAAATATGACCAATTCGGACACGATGGAATGAGGTCGTCGTTTGGGCCTGGCGGCTTTGATTTCTCAAGGGACTTCACTCATTCTGCCGATCTGCAGGATATACTGGGCTCTCTCTTTGGCGGTGGCGGTGGCGGGATATTTGATGAGTTTTTCAGTGGCGGCGGCGGACGGAAAAGGTCAGGCCGGAATGGTCCACAGCAAGGGGCTGATCTTAGGTTTGATATCGAAATAGATCTTGAGGAAAGTGCCTTTGGGTCAGAACGAGAGATAACTCTTCCTGTAAACGATGAATGCGGTATCTGTAAAGGATCGGGGGTTGCAAAGGGAAGCTCCAAAGAGACATGCAAGCATTGCAGCGGACGTGGCGAAGTCATATCTGGCGGAGGTTTTTTTCAGGTTAGACAGACTTGTCCTATATGCGGGGGAGCGGGATCGGTAATATCTAAGCCGTGCCGCGAGTGTTCGGGCTCAGGACGGATTAAGGTGCGCAAGCGTCTTAACCTGAAGATACCAAAGGGCGTGGAGACCGGATCCAGACTCAGGCTTGCAGGTAAAGGAGAGAGCGGTTCTATGGGTGGACCGCCCGGAGACCTTTATGTAGTCATTCATGTCAAAAAGCATGATATATTTGACAGGAATGCAGATGACCTGTTCTGCGAAGTTCCTGTTCCTTTTGAAATAGCTGCGCTGGGAGGCGATGTCCAGGTTCCTACAGTGGACGGTTATGCCATGCTAAAGCTTGCCGCTGGTACTGAGAACGGAAAGGTATTCAGGTTAAGAGGCAAGGGTATGCCTAATGTCGAGGGATTCGAGACTGGTGATCTGCATGTTAAGATAAGTATTGAAGTTCCTGTAAGGCTGAACCAGAAACAGCGCAAATTTATTCAGGACTATGCGGATTGTGTCGAGAATAGTAATTATCCTGCAAAAAATCATTTTGTTTCAAAGGCAGAGGCTTTCTTTTCAAGGAAAAAGGCAATCGGTAAATGACGGGAATGATTTCGGGGATCAGTCTCAGATAGTCAGGACACAGTAGCAATGGCATCGATTCACCGGACATACGTGCATCCGCAAGGATGGCTGACGGATCAGATAAAAGCCGATCGTTCTGAATCCAATCACCTTATTAATGTGCTTCGTGTCAAAACCGGCGATGTTGTGATTGCATTTGATGGGGAAGGCCGGCAGGCTCATGCCAGAGTATCTTCGGTTGATGACGGGATCGCTGTTCTGAATATTCAGGATGAGGCAGTTCTGCCGGGGTTGCCCGTTAGAATCACTTTGGTACAAGCAATTCCCAAGGGCAGCAAAATGGATCTGATCATCGAGAAGGCGACAGAGCTGGGGGTCAGCGAGATATGGCCAGTCATAACAGCCCGCACAATATCAAGGCCACATGATGGCAAGGACAAGACCAAGTGCGAACGGTGGCGGAAGATTGCCCAAAGTGCATCCAAACAGTGCGGGACGGCCTACCTGCCGGTTGTAAAGGATATCATGGGCTTTAAAGAGGCTATGGGGTGTCTGGCTGTGTTTGATAAGGTCTTGGTGGGTTCATTGTCAGCTAATGCCATCAGCCTTAAACAGGTTCTGCGGTCGATTACTCCGGTTGATGCCCTGCGTGTTGCAATGGTTATTGGTCCTGAGGGCGATTTGACGCCGGATGAGCTGGATGTCATGGTGAAGCTCGGTGCGGTAGAGACAAGTTTTGGTGATCTGGTTTTGAGAGTCGAAACGGCCGCGATATATGCTTTAAGCATCATGGCCTATGAGTTTAGCGGATAGAATCGCTTTCCACAAAATCAACCTAAATCCGGCAGTTCAGATAACTACGAACCTGCCCGCAGTGCTACGCATAGCGTTGCAGGCGGGATACGCAGAAACACACGAAAAGAATTAATAATCAATAAGATACACAAAGGTGAATTTCTTATCCGGACTGTAGTGCTCGCGTAACCCTGCTTTAATAACCGAAACTGCGAGTCCGCTTATTCTGCTGTACGTTTACGATCTGCTGGTAGAGTGCCTGGAATCTGGGCTCTTTGCTGACTATCGAAATTACGTTATTCCCTCCATGCCGTATGGCACCGTCCATGGACTTCATGGCAAGGTTGGTTTTTCCCAGTTCCATGTAAAGAGATGTCAGGTCAAGCCAGGCTTTCCAGTCAGTGGGGGTAAGGGTCAGATACTTGTTTATCTGCTCTGTCGCTTTGTCAAGCTGACGTGCCATGGCATACATTCTGGCAGCCTCTACATAAACCATGGGGGGCGTGCCTTCAGGCAGTTTGTCCATACAAAGCGCCAGTGCCTTGCTCATCTCGTCCTTCATTTGAGAGTTGCTTAACATTTGGGCGAGCTGGAAGAAGTAATGAGGAGGCAGGTTTGTGATGTTAAGCATATTCTGTGCAATATTACCGAATTTAGGAATGTTTCCGCTTTGCTGATACAGGCTGGCGAGTTCGAGTGCATTATCGGCATTCAGCTTGCCTTGGCCGATGAGCCCTTCAAGCTGAATGACCCGGGCGCTGAGCTGTTCTATCTTTGTTATATTGCCGAGGAATCCTTCAATTGACCGATTACCTGGATCTTCTTTTCCGAAGTCTACCATGATCTTCTTGACATCGCCAAACCTGTTCTGCCGCATATATACTTCCTGGCTAAGCCTGAAGTTTGCCTCAGGGCTTAGCGGATAAAGGAGTCGTGATTGCTGGAACCCGCGTTCCGCTTCACTCATCATGCCGCGGAAAGAATAGATACCTGCGATTGCGCTTCTCAGCTTGGAAAAGCTTTTCATTGCGCAGACATCACGGCGGAATTTCTTGTCGCTTATGAGCTTCCTGCAGTACCAGTCCCAGAAATCCATATCGTTGTTGGTGCTTTCCGCCGGCAGAGAGGCGAGGCTATTATTGTTGATCTTCATTATCAAGCCATGCGGGGTCAGATAGGGGAACATCCACTGCAGTACATAACTCTCTTCCACGTAAAAGCTGTGCTTATAGTTGTTATGCTCGAATATCATCTGGGCGAGGATACCGTTAATTTCCATGACGCCTATTGCGCCGCTGACCTGCAGTCTGCCGTTCTCGAACTTAAGATCGGCGTTTTTGGGCCTTTTTCCGGAATTGACCTCATCTATGTATCGTTGGAATGCGAAGGCGCTGTCATTTGCCGCAGGAATCCATATCTTGTCTCCGTACAGATCCCGCATCACACTCATATAGGTATTGTCAGCCAGTGCATTTTGTGTGATCAGATGCACATCCGGTCTGACCATGGCGGAATAAATCATATATGTCGGGACAAATCTTCCCGGATCGGTTCCGCCGAAAAACACTGCGGCCGGGCCCATTTCTTCAGGAAATGCTGGATTTGGAAGCGGCTCAGCCTTTTCGTCAAGTTCTTCCGTCACGGCATCTGCACCCCTGAGCTGGTAATTGCCGAACTGCCAGCCGAAATCGTGCTGGTTCTGTTCGGATCCACCGTATTTCTTGAGTATGATTGGATCGTTATAGTTCTGGTGTATTGGGATGACAGGAAGAGCGATTACAGTGGCAAGCGCAAACGCCTTGATTGCAGGACTTTTCTTCAGCTTGATGAAGACTAGCGACAGGGAGAGTACCAGTCCATAACCGATCCAGAACGCGTAAATTCCATGAGAGGAGATGAATTTCACCTTCTGGATAAATGCATCCTGCAGGTCGCCCTTGGGGTTGGCCAGAACGATGAACAAAATACTCATGCAGAGGAAGCCGGTGAATGTCGCGGCGAACCAGTTCTGGCTTCTTTCTTCGATGGTCAGGCTCAGCTCATACTTGCTACGCATCAGCCAGGCGGTCCCCATGGCAGCTACTACCGGCAGTATCGCAGCAAGGATAATCCCGATGCTCTTGAATATTATGCTGTTAAAGACCGCTGGCGGAATTTCAGGGTTTGCGCGCAGAGGTTCTGTTATTACGCCGATGCAGCCGATAAGGCTTTTTACATATATAAGATAAATAACGGCACAACCAAGAGCCACTATCAATATGGTCGCCTTCTCGCTTATGGTTGCTTCGGTCTTTCCGACGAGCATCCGCCAGAACCTGCGAGTCTGATTCAGGGCAAGGGTGGTAATGCCAACAAGCATGATTAACATGACCAGGCCGATCAGGCTCTTATACACCGGTGCCATCGGGGCTTCACCAGCTGGAACTAGCAATTCTTCTGCGACGATGATGCCGGTTGCCGCCATGCAAAGGACGAATGCAACATTGAATGCGTGTATGGTTCTGTCCATGACCTTTATCTTCCATACGGCAAAAGGAAGGAAGCCGATGGCGGCGACAGGAAGTGTGAATTGTTCACGGAGATCTGTGAAGTAACCGCCTACCTGATTCAGAAACTGCACAGAGAATATGTCAGTTGGTGCGATCTTCTCGTACTGCCCTCTGCTCAGGGCATGAAGGAATCCTTCCCAAGTGCGCGGATAGCCCCAGTTCATCGGAGGATTGCGAAGATCGGATACAATCGGCATGTATACATAGAACGCAAGCCCCAGCTCGACCATTAATATGGATATTGCAACCTGCTTGCCTTTGGGGAGCAGGAAATAGGCACCCGCCAAAAGCGCGAAATTAAGCGTAATATACACGAAGCAGGATGTGTCGTATGGACTGCCTATGCCGGGAATCTTTCCCATCTGTATAAGCAATATGACCGCTATCATGGGAGCAAGAGTGACTATGAAGTCGCGAAACAGCCTGATGTCTGCTACCATTATTGCAATCACAAGAGCAACCGCCGCCAGTAAAAGAGCCTGATAGTTTGTCAACCCGAGCCCGAACAGGAAAGACGTTATATAGAGCAGTTTATCTGTTGGTTTGTGCATCCAGTAGTATGTTAGAAGAAAGACAATAATCAGGAAAAACGCATTAAGTGCATATACCTCTACGATGACCGACTGAGACCACATCACAGGGGAAAAAGCAAAAAGCAGACTGCAGGAAATGCCGCTGATAGCGCAAATTACCTGTTCGGACTTTTCATCAAGGTCCTCTGTCACAAGTTTTGAGAACTTCAGCAGTTCCGATGCCGATCTGGAAATGAGTAATGCGGTTAGGGCCGCTGAAATCGCCCCGCAAACGGCTGACAGCAGGGCAATGCTCCATGCTGGATTGGGCATCCCTCTGAATGTGACGAACGAGAATATCCGCGCAAAGAGAAAAGCCAGCATGGACCAGCTAGGATAACCGGGCGGATGAGGAACTCCCAGATAATCACCTGCAACTGCAAGTTCTCCGGAATCCTCAAGAGTGACTGATGGGGCCAGGGTGTAAACGTATACCCCAAGTGATACTATTAATGCAGCCCAGAACGAAAACCAGTCATGCCTTTTGAAGAATGACTCCTGCTTTGTGTTAATAACATCCATAACCCGTTGCATTATTATTAAAAGCAGGCTTGAATCAAGAAAAATACCTACTAATATTATGATTTTCGTAATCTTAAGGAGAATTCAGCTATGGTCAATGAGAAGCATCCGGAATATCAATACCTTGACTTGCTTAACGATATCATTACCAACGGTTCAAAAAAGGAGCTTTTCCTGACTCCGGAGGTGAAGGCGCAGTACAAGCAGAAGGGTGAGGATTTGCCTTATATAATTTCAGTGTTCGGGCGTCAGATAAGATTTGATCTTTCCAAAGGGTTCCCTTTGCTAACGACAAAGAAAGTCTTCAGCAAAGGTATTATTATTGAACTGCTTTGGTTCCTCAATGGCGACTCTAATATCAAGTATCTGGTGGATAACAATGTGCACATCTGGGATGAATGGGCGTATAAGCGGTATTTTAAACACTGCAAAAAGAACAATTTGCCTGAGGTAACACAGGAACAATTCGTAGAGCGCATAAAAACCGAGAAGGCTGACAGCGATTTTGTGAAGCAGTGGGGTGAATTGTTGACTGTATATGGAAGAATGTGGCGCCGCTGGCCTGCCAGCGATGGCCGGGAGATAGACCAGCTGGGGTGGGTGATTGAAGGTCTAACGAAGCGTCCATTCAGGAAATCGTACGTGGTTTCTGCCTGGAATCCGGATTTCATTTATGAAATGGCATCGTCAGGCAATGCAAACGAAGTGCCGCCGTTCTGCCATACAATGTACCAGTTTTCTGTTACACACGAAAACCGGCTTAATCTCGGCCTGTATCAGAGAAGTGCTGACGTGTTTCTAGGCGTGCCGTTCAATATTGCGAGTTATGCGCTGCTGCTGCAGATGGTAGCGCAGGTTACTGGCCTTCAGCCTGGCGAGTTCGTCCATACATTCGGGGATGTTCACGCGTACTCGAATCATACAGAACAGATAAAGACTCAGCTGTCAAGAGAGCCAAAGCCGTTTCCTGTTATGAAGTTGAATCCCGCCGTAAAGAATCTGAATGAGTTTAAATTCGAAGACTTCACGCTGGAGGGCTACGACCCTCATCCAGCGCTCAAGGCGCCAATCACAAATGTTGGAGGCTTCTAAAGAAGCATTCAGTAGTCAGAATGTAGCACCGCTCTATGAGCGGATGGATTTTTGTTTATGTGGCCTGAGCTTGACACAAGCTCAGCTACAGGCTCGGTTGTTTGTCTTGTTGTAGCGGCGCATGTGTCATGCGCCGGATTTTGGGAGAATCTTGTGATTTCGATTATATGTGCATTAGGAAAGAACCGGGCGATAGGACGGAAAGCCGGCCTGCTCTGGCGTATTCCGGATGATCTGAAACGGTTCAGGCGTATAACCACTGGCCATGCCATTATCATGGGCCGCAAGACTTTTGAAACCATAAACAGGCCATTACCAGGGAGAACCAATATTATCGTCACTCGAAATAAGGCATATAAGGTTGATGGCTGTGTTGTTTGTGCAAGCATTGATGAGGCGATTGCTATAGCGCGACAGAAGTACGGTGCGGATGACGAGATCTTTATTATCGGCGGCGGTCAAATCTATGCGCAGTCTCTGCCTATGGCCGAGAGACTTTATCTCACTCTTGTCGACGACTCTCCCCAGGATGCTGATACTTTCTTTCCTGAATACCTCGGCTTCAGTGTCATCAGCAGGGAAGGTGGCGGCACTGAGCCAGTTCCTTATGAGTTCGTGACGATGG
>CAMCYG010000009.1 GCA_945883775.1 Victivallis vadensis | reverse complement strand
CCATAACAGCAGTAAGCCGGCTGTCAGCAATATCAGGCAAAGATAATAATATTTCCTCTTCTGCCACATTATGCGGAATGAATCGCCGGAGAATGTATAGTCATACAGGAGTATTATTGCAGGTGCAGTGATCATGACTTCTTTACATGACATCCCCAGTAGGCAGGCTAGCAGAGATAAATTGGCATTCAGTCTTGTTCTTGAGTGGGTCTGCAAAGATCGAGCAAAGAAATATAATGAGGCTAGCAGGAACATGCCGGCCATCGACTCGTAGCGCTGGCATATGTAAGTCACGGATTGGGTGGTCAGTGGGTGTGCGCCCCATATCAATGCGGCCGAGAATGCAATAATCAGCCTATCGGATAGGTTGGGGGCAATGCCGCGTCTGAGATCAAGCGTTGTTTTGATTGTCAGAAATAAAAAAATAGACGCGAGAATGTGAATGAAAATATTGACTGCGTGAAAAGGAAATCTGCTCGTGCCGAATATGAGAATGTTTGATTTGAAAGATAAGTTGCATAGCAATCTGGAGTCGATCGGCATGGGAAGATGGCCGGTTATAGAAGCATTGCTGAGGATTACAGGTATATCATCGAATACAAATACACCGTACAGACTGTTCATGTATGTTGTTGCTACGGAAGCGGTCAGAATAAGAACTGATACCAGTATCTTTAATCTGTTGGTCATTCTTGCTCCCTGCTGTTTGGTGTGTCGGCTATGACAGGACACACAAATGAGTATTTCGTGGCATAAGAACATACGCCGTAAGGTTTTAGGATGATGTCAACCTGTAACGGCCCGCAATTGGTGACGGAATCAGGGAAAGATATTACATGCGCTGTTCGTATTAATCTACCCGCTGGCCATGATTGAGGGGGATTTATCCTTTGCCCAGGCGATAGTACGCCTTTATAAAGACGATCAGAAGCTGAAGTTATTATCACTTGCATGTCCATGTCGCAGTTATATACACGCTGATTATACCATGTTAACTCGAGCACGCAGGATTGTGGGTCCTTTGCCTTAATTTGTGCTGTTTTAATGATTCCGGTAGCTGGCGTTTCGCCTGAGTATGCATCAGCCTGTTCGGGCATGATGCTAAAATACTGGAAACCAGGGCTTGTCTCTTTAGTTAAAAGCGTCAGGCTGCCATATGTTTTACTGGCCTGCAGTCCAAACGTAGGAAATACCTGAAGATTGGTATAGTTGAGCGGGGCCCAGAATCCTGACTTTGAGAATGTAAGACGGTCGGTGGTATCCATGATGACGGCATCAAGATTAGTTGGGCAGGGGTAAGGGATAGAGGATAAGGTGTGATAACCTGTGTATATATGATGAAGAGAGTGGATTTCTTTTCGGCAGGCCAACATGGGCAAAAAATCAAATGTACAGGCGATCTTCGCTGAAGGAGTAAGACTTTTGACAGTTTCCCGTTTATATTCAAGCATGCGGGTATCATCACGATTTGTTTGGATTGCATTGAGCATGTGACCTGACAGTCCGGATGATAAGAGCGCAATTAAAGGGGCGGACACAAGGGCGGTCCTTGCTGATAGTGTCGCGTATTTATTTTGGAAAGAGAGGATTCGTTTGAAGCCGGATATTGATGCCAGAAAGATGAATGGTATGAATTCCGCCTGATAGTGGAACATGACGGTATTCTCGGATTCTCGACCTGAAAGCAAGCGTTGAGCAAGGATGGGTAACAGCGGTATCAGGGTGCGTGGTGCAAAAAGGCATAAGAACGCTATGGGGATAAGTAATGAAGACAGGAAAAGCAGTTTCTGTCCGCTGAGCATGACGGCAAGGGTGTGAAACGGCCGGTTGGCCATGGCCGTTATAACCTCAGCGGGAGTGCTGCCAAAACTGGAATAAAGCGAGAGAAATGAGATTACCCCACGATTGAGCGCTGGCATTATGAAGCAGACGGTCACGGAGAAGTACACAATTCCAAGAGCGAGAGGAATATATATCCATCTGGCATTGCGCCTGTATGTCGCGGCGAGTACGCCAAATCCTGCGACAATCAAAGCTATATTCTCCTGGCACAGCATGGCTAGTATCAGCCATGTCATGTATCGAGCAAAGTTCATTCGTCTGAATTCAAGGATGGCAAAGATTAGGAATGTAGATGCCAGCGCAACAGGATGAAACTCGTAAAGGTTCATTAAGATCAGCGGTGGGTAAATAAGATATGCTCCGGCAAACAACATGGCGGCACGGATGGACAGATCGAGCCGTGCCGCCTTGTAGATCCCGATCGCGCCTGCGCCCAGGACGAGGCTTTGCAGAATTAATAGGAACACAGGTGATGGGAATGTGGCAAAAAACGGGGCAAGCAGGTATAGTATAAGTACCATATGGTTGCCCAGGAACGGTATGCCAAGTATTGAGCAATCCATGCTCCAGTGTGTGATATTCCAGATGCTCTGTGTATGGATTGCGAGGTCGAAATCACCATATCCGAAGCTGAGGTGTTTTTGTATGCAGATTGCGGACACTATGGATGCATACGCTAGAGCTGCAAAATATACCGATATTGAAGCATTGCTGCTGTAGGTCCTCATGCATGGAATAATGGACAAGCCATATTGGTGCGTCAATATATATTCAGTCAATTAGCTCGCAATGTTGTAACTAACAGCTTATTGATGCATGGAAGGGGAAACACAAAAGAAAAAGCCCCGCTTGCGCAGGGCTTTTTCGTAAACCTCAACTACTACTCGCCAATAATTATGGCAGAATATGTGACGTCGGACTGCTAATGGTGCAGGTAGGGTTTGTTCCCGTGTTGTTGTAGGCGTATGTTCCGCCAGCAGGGCACAAAGGTGTCGTTTCGCCCTTGATGTAAGTGTTAACAACTGTCGTGGTTGCAATAATATTCGGCGCCCATCTTTGCGCCATCATTGCCAACTCTTTACCCTGATCAATCTTGTTCATGTTGTTGATACAGGCTGTCTGCTGCGTTGTCTGACGAGACTTAACGAAGTTAGGTATCGCTATCGCCGCGAGCAAACCTATGATCGCTACCACGATCATAATTTCTACCAGTGTAAAACCCAAGTTACTCTTTCTCATCGCATTCTCCTTTCGTTTGTTGTTTCTGGGCTGCGTCCGTACCCATTTAACTTAATTCTATGCATTCATCGTGCCAATTCGCTGCAAGTGAGCTTATGCCTGTAAAAATCACGTAAATGAGCTCTTTTTGCACATGATATGTCGGTTTATGCTGTTTTATGAGCCTTCTATTCTCATATTGTAGAATATGCATATGTGGTATAGTAAACGAGAAATATCATCTATTCTGCCTCTGGTAGCTTTCTGTATAAGGTGGCAAGGCTGATCTTGAGTGATTTAGCAGCATTTTCTTTATTACCGGCCGAATGTGATAGGACTTGGTTTAGGTAATCCTTTTCCTTAGATTTGAGAAAAGCTCTTAATGACTTACATTTATAAGGGTCGATGCTGCCGGCGGGCGGAGTGTTTGGCGTGCTTGTATCAGTTGCTGCTATTTTTGGAGGTAATACATCCTTGGTTATGGTGCTATTTTGGCAGAAAGTCATGGCATGTTTCATAGCATTTTCTAGCTCACGTACATTGCCTGGCCAGGAATAGGCCTCCAAGATGGCAGATGTCTCCGGGGTCAGCGTGGGAGGCTGGGTCTCCTTGGGTGTCTCCTTTCTCAGGAAATGGTATACGAGCGGGATTATGTCATCTTTTCGTTCCCGCAGAGGCTTTATCTCGATGGGGATTACGCTAATACGATAGAATAGGTCTTCGCGAAACTTGCCTTCCTTCATAAGTGTTTCAAGATTGTTATTGGTCGCCGTAAGAACCCTGACATCAATCTTTATGTTTTCATTGCTGCCGACTCTTCTTATCTCTTTCTCTTGGAGGACTCTAAGCAGTTTGCCTTGTATGCTTAACGGCATTGAGCCGATTTCGTCTAGCAGGATGGTCCCGCCGTTAGCTGCTTCGAAAAGGCCTTCTTTGCTGGCAGTAGCGCCGGTAAAAGCCCCCTTTTCATGGCCGAACATTTCGGATTCCAACAGGGTCTCGGGAAGTGCTGCACAATTGACCGCGAGAAAGTTCTTTTCTCTTCTTTTGCTGTAATTATGCATTGAGCGGGCGACGACCTCCTTGCCCGTTCCGCTTTCTCCATAAATTAATACGGTTGTATTTGTGGGGGCAACCCGCTTGATCATTTCGCATACGTTTTTCATTGCAGGGCTTTCGGCTATAAGATTTTCGAATTGATATTTCAAACCAAGCTGTACTTTGAGTTCAGCATTTTCGGTAATAGCCTTACCGTACTTGAGTGCGCGTTCAACTGTGATCATCAGTTCGTCGACCTTGAAAGGCTTGGTGATATAATCAAAAGCGCCCAATTTCAGGGCCTCTACGGCAGTTTCTATCGAGCCGTAGGCTGTGAGCATTATTACAGATAATCCTGGGTATTCCTGATGGGTGAGGCGCAATAATTCCATTCCGTTTACCGGAGACATGCGGATATCAGATAGCATCAGGTCAAACTCTTGCTGGGCCAGAATCTCTTTGGCCTTTTCGCCCCCTAAAGCAGCTGTTACCTGGTATCCTTCGGCCCTTAGAAGGGTGCTTAAGACATTCAGAATGCTCTGTTCATCATCAACTAGTAGAATGCTTGCCATCTATTTCCCCATATGCGAATACGGGATAATAGCCCTTTATGCAGGATTGAGCAAAGAAAATATTCTCAATTTCGATAATTGTCAAAATCGAGAAAAAGCTTTTGGCTCGCTTTTTACTTATTTCCACCGACAACGGAGCCCATCTTGAATATAGGCAAGAACATACACATTACGATACCGCCAATTATAACGCCTAGAAATACCATCAGAAGGGGTTCAAGCAGGGATGTCAAGCCGCCCAGCATTGTCTCAACTTCGTCGTCATAAAAGTCTGCTATGCTATCCATCATTTCGTCAACTTTTCCGGTTTTCTCTCCGGCCTGCAACATGCGTACAAGCATTATGGGAAACACCTTCTGGGTGAGCATTACCGATGAAAGGGGTTCGCCTTTCTCAACAGCGCTTCTGGCATTCATAATTATTTTGCCTGCAACTTTGTTTCCTGTTGCGCCGGATACGATTTCCAAAGCGCTTAATATCGGCACGCCGCTTCTGATCAACTGCCCGAATGTTCTGGCAAAACGGGCGGACGCAACTTTTTTGTTGAGTTCGCCGAAGACAGGAGCATTCAGCACCATTTCATCGAATTTATAAGCACCGGCAGGGGTTGCCTTCCATTTCTTAAATAGAATAACGCCTCCAGTTATACCCATGACCACCAGAATTCCCCATTTCTTCATCCAGACGCTCATATTGAGCAGGAATTGTGTTGGCGCGGGTAGAGCTGCTCCAAAGTCTTTGAACATTTCACCGAAGACGGGTACAATAAACAATATCATTCCTATCGCAATTGTTATGGCAATGCACAACACGATGACAGGATACATCATTGCAGACTTGACTTTCCTTTTTAACTTGGCGCTTGCCTCAAGGAAGCCCGCAAGCCTGCTAATGGTTTCTGCCAGCTGTCCACCGGTTTCGCCACCTTTCACCATATTGGCGTAAAGATCATCAAACACCGAAGGATATTGGCGCAACGCTTCTGAGAATGCGGCACCATTCTCAATGCTCTTTTTTATCTGCTGGATAACATACTTAAAATTAGGATTGTCGGCCTGTTCTTCCAGTCCATCGAGCGAGGCAACGATCGGCATACCTGCAGACAACATAGCGGATAGCTGTCTTGAAAAGCCTGGAAGCAGTTCACCTGCTATTTTGCTTGCGCCGGGAATCTTGTTCCCTTTGATGTTCGGACCTTTTTTCGCGGCGCCAGCATTGTTGGCGGCTAGTGGTGACTTCTGGGACGTTGCCGTGGGTCTGGATGCCGATTTTATGACTGGGCTCATTCTAAGTGCTCCTTGTTATCGCTCATTTACCAATAATTAAATTAGCTTCCGGTTACTTCCAGCGCGCCCTCAAGGCTTGTTATGCCTTCCCGCACTCTCTGCAATCCCGCTTCCTTTAGGGTAAGCATTCCATTCTTTCTGGCGATTGCAGTAATTTCTGTTGAGTTCTTACCGCTGAGTATGGCTTCTCGCAGGTCATCTGCAACCAACATGACCTCCATTGCCGCGCCTCGTCCTTTGTATCCGCCTGAGCACCGTGGGCATCCGCCAGGTCCGAATGTCTTGTATCCATCGAGGAAATTCCTATCAACATGACTTGCCTCCAGCACTTCTGGTTTGTAAGTAAAGGGTTTCTTACAAGCAGTGCAGAGTTTCCTGTACAAGCGCTGAGCCTGGGCCAGGATCAATGACGAGCCAAGCATGAAAGGCTCTATGCCCATATCAACAAGACGTGTAACAGCTTGTGGGGCGCTGTTGGTGTGAAGAGTACCAAGCACAAGGTGACCGGTAAGCGCGGCTTCTATGGCGATATGGCCGGTCTCCTGATCGCGAAGTTCTCCTACAAGTATTATATCAGGATCCTGACGCAGAATTGACCGGAGTGCCGCGGCGAATGTCAGTCCTACATCGGCTTTAATCTGCACCTGGTTCAGTCCTTGAATCTGAAACTCGACAGGATCTTCGCATGTGACGATATTGGTATCAACCTGGTTGAGGTCCTGCAGGCAGGAATACAGAGTCATTGTCTTGCCTGAGCCTGTGGGGCCCGTCACAAGTATGATGCCGTTGGGCTGTTTCAAAGCGTATTTGAAGGCTTTCAGCGACACATCGTCCAGTCCAAGATTATCCACTCCGCCAAGAAGTTTACTCTTGTCCAATGTTCTGATAACGACTTTTTCGCCGTGTACTGTGGGCAGGAGGCTGACGCGCAAGTCGACTTCTTTGCCCAAGGCTTTGATATGGGTGCGTCCATCCTGCGGCATACGTCTTTCCGCAATATCAAGGTCAGACATGATCTTGATTCTTGAGATGATAGCGTTCTGCATGCTCTTTGGCGGTCCTGGCCGTTCGACAAGATTTCCGTCGATGCGGTACCTTATCCTTACGCTTTTCTCTTCGGGTTCAATGTGCAGGTCTGATGCGCCGGTTCTTAATGCCTCGACCAGCATCATATTCACCATCCTGATGACAGGGGCCCCTTCAGCACTTTGCAACTGTTCTTCTAGGCTCTCGTCTTTCTTTTCGTCCTCGACTATCTGAACGTCGCTGTCATCACGCATGATGTCTTCCATGTCCAGACCAGTTGCTGACTTGGCAAATATCTTGTTCAGTGTCTCCGCAATCTCAATTTCCGCTCCAACGGTAGGGATAATCTCCAAACCGGTCAGATTGGCTATTTCTTCAATTGCCATCTGGTCGAAAGGATCGCCCAAAGCAACAGTGAGAGACTTTCCTGCTCTGGCAATGGGTATTATAAGCCTTTTCTGGAGTACTTCCTTGGGGAGCAGATCGATAACTTGTTGATTCGGAGTGAAATGAGCTACCGTCATTGGTGGCATTTTCAGGTATTCTGAAAGCGCTATGGTCAGATCTTCACCTCTTACAAGCTTCTTCTCTATGAGGTACTTCTCGAGTCTCATCTTAAGGTTCATTGACTCCTCTTCGGCTGAGGTCAATGTTGCCTGGTCTATAACACCGTTCCTTAAAAGAATCTCGGAAATCTTGCTGACTGGTTTCTTCGCCATAATATAATCCTTCTTTGTGAGGTGAACTTACTAAAAGAAGTAGTGTTTTGCAACCATGTAAATATTTTATTAGTTGACAGTAGTGTCGTCGCGTCTTACCCTAATGCCGGTAAGAATCGAGAGGAATGATACATGTCTGCAACATCTGAAAAAGATAAGAAAAATCTCGAAACAGAGCTTTGGAACGCTATAAGCGCCTTTGAGCAGATGCTTGAAGCGATGCCGAATGACCGGGTTTCTTTGGAGGCACTTTCTCATGCTTACGAGCAGATAGGTGACCATACAAAGTCAGTAGATTACCTCATAAGGCTCGGCAATGTGCTTATTGATGATGGTGATAATGGGGGAGCTTCCGCGATCATTGAAAAGCTGGGGGTTATGGCTCCAGACGATAAGCGTACAAAGGATCTCATAAAGAGGCTGGAATCTTCTGGCTCCTCCAAACAGCACGTGGGAGATTCGGTTGCGACAGGAGCACAGGTCAGAATCGCGCAGGAAAAGCAGGCCGCCAACGTCAGAATGACTTTCAATATGGCGGATGAACTTTCTTTTACTTGGAGCCTGATGGAGGCTAATGAGCTGACTCAGGAAGAGTATGCAAGCGTGGTGCAGGATTTGACCGAGATGTCTGCCAGTGACAGCAATGTTACAATATCAGTTTTACATGTATTGGAGTCCCGAGGTTTTAAGGGGATTGACCGGATAATCGCTTATTTGTCTCGTCAATGTAAGACCCCGTTCGTGTCGCTGGCCTGCTTTGAGTTCCAGTTTAATACTGCCAATCTGCTTCCTCTGGATTTTTGTATAAAACGAGGGGCTTTTGCGTTCGAATCGGTCGGAAAAACTCTGCTGGTGACAGTAATGAATCCATTCGATAAGCAGTTGCAGAAAGATGTTGAGACGCTGGCGAAAAGAAGATGCAGTTTCTATATCACATATCCTTCAGAATTCGACCGTACGGTGGCTAAATACGGTGAGGTTTTGATTGAAAAAGCAGCTGCGGCAGCCGAGGCAGCCGCTGAAGCGAAAGCTTAAGTAAGTAGTGGGATGTCTGAGTGAACTTGTCTTGTCGTATCGGGTCGAACTATTCCGACGATCCGCCTACTTTAACGAATTTGCTTTCGCCTTGATATTCCAGAATGGCGCCATTTGGCCTGATTTCTTTGATTTTCACACCCTGAGTCTCTTCGCCGACACCCAGAATTTCACCGTTAATGATTACTGAACCTTTTGATCCTTTGCCAACAATTCCAGAAACCGAAAGTAGTGGCCATACGATAGGTTTCGGTTCCTGAGCAACAGGTGCCGTATTATTTGCAATTTTGGCCGGTTTTTCTGTTTCAGGCTGAATAGCAGGTGAAGGTTCAATGACCGTTTCAGCAGTTTGTGTCGCGGTAGGAATGGTGTCTGTAGTCGGGGTGACAACCTGCTGGGCAGCGGGTGTGGGCGCTGGCGCGGGTTCCGGCTTAGCCGTTTCTTTTTGTGTCTCTGTCGGCTGTGTTTTGGTGTTGTCTGACATGAAGAAGAACGCTGCGCCTGCCGCTGCAGCGATAAGTAACAAGGCTGCCGCTGCTATAATTATGATTTTCTTGTTCTTTCCGCCATTGCCTGCTTTCTCCAGAGGGATTGGCGGCGGTTGACTTGTTCCTCCTGCAGGCGGCTGATTTGCTGTGTCTGCCTTTGGGCTTTCAGCATTCTTTTTAAGTCCTAGGGTCGGTGCTGCTGGTGCAGGTGATTCTGCCTGCGGGGGAATAACCGGTGGAGGCGGTGTAACCGTCTGGGGTGGAATAACTGGCGGCGTTGGTTTGCTGCTTCCTGCTTCTTCTTGTTGTCTTCTCAAAGCATCCTGAATAAGACTCATTGTATTCCCTCCAGCTGTTCAATTGCTTTCCTGATGCATCTTGCATCAATAGCATGTTTTTTATCAACGTAACCGGCCAGAAGCGCTATGTCACAAATCGCGTTTATCACTCTTGGCCCGCCCTTGGAGTATCTGTGCACTTCCTTAAAGGCTGGCTGATCGAATGTCAAATTACCGTTGTTGCCGGCCACCCAAAGTCTGTGCCTTATATACATCATCGTGTCTTCAAATGTCAACGGTCGAATGTGATAACGCACCGTGATCCTCTGTCTTAATTGTCGCAAATCAGGCCGAGCAAGCCGTTTCTGAAGTTCCGGCTGCCCGCATAGCACTATCTGAATGAGCTTCTGCTGGTCCGTCTCAAGATTTGAAAGCAGTCTTATCTGTTCCATGACTTGCGGGGATAGGTTTTGTGCCTCATCGATGAGAAGGGCCACGTTGATTCCCTGCTGGCTTTTCGCGAGCAGAAAATCGTTCAGTATTTCAATGTAGTCAAGTCTGTCTTTGCCCTTGGGGTCCAGGCCGAAGTCATTAAGCATGGCTCTAAGCAGCTGAGTTTCCGTTAGGGACGGGTTTAGTATGAGCGCCGTCTCTACCGTGTTGTCCAGATTGGCAAGGACTGCCCTGCATAAAGTGGTTTTGCCGGACCCGACTTCTCCTGTGAGCTCGATGAAACCCTTGCGTGCCTTTATTCCGTACATTACGTGGTCGTAAGCTTCCTTGTGATAAGGGGAGAGGTATAGGAAGCGCGGGTCAGGCGTTATATTGAAAGGAAACTCTTTCAATCCATAAAATTCCAAATACATCTCTCAGATCCTTTATTCCTGTCTATGATTATGCTCGTCTGCGTGGTCACACTCTGTGCATGACTCATAGCGTATCTTTCTTTCCCAATCTTGTAATGTATCACTCAAGATGCTTCCTGCCAAGCTGGAAGGTGGAAGTCCTTGTTCCAGCGTCGCAATTCTAGCGTTGAGATGGACCCATTGAGGCTTTAGCAGAAGTGTTCCTTTGAAGCATTTTATGGCAGGTGCAATGTTTCCTGTTTCTTCATATAAAAGGCCGCGATACATTAGAAGTTCAGAAAGATCGTGCTTTGTTTCCTCGGTGTTCGGGCTGTCTTTTCCTGGCCAGAATGCGATACCAAGGTCGAATGCGGAAGCGGCCTTTGTCTTGTCGCCGAGTTTTAGATGGATCCTGCCTTCCTGGATAAACAGCTTATATGAATGGGGATTGGAGTAGCGGGCCTGTTTCAACAGATTGAGCGCAAGATCGGGTCGTTCGCCTTCCTGAGCCAGCCAGAATGCAGCAGTAATGAATAGATCCTCATTGCCCGGGTCCATTTTAGTGCCCAGCCACAGCCAGGGCATAATCTCGTCGATTTGTTTGCCAGAAAGATGGAAGTGCCCTTTGGCATTAAGATTCTTGGCCAGTTGCTGGAAGAATCCACCCGTAAATCCCTCTTTTTCCTGACGGCCTGCTCCTTTATGAAAATACAGGTCGGCGATCATGTACATTTTGCCGCTGAAAGCCAGTCTGGCCTCACTGAGAAAGGCGTCTATCACGTCGCCTGTCCCTTGCACTACAGATGCCCTGTCAGACATCAGAAGGCAGGACAGATTAAAATACAGCAGAACCAGCATTACTGCAGGTAACGCAACCATCCATTCGTTCTTATGCACGTTTGTCATGTATTACTAATCAAGCTGAGCCCTGCTGAATCGCTTGTTCCTGTATGACAGAAATGCGAGGAAGATGAATAAAGACGTAATCGCAGCTCCGTAGGCTGCCGATTTAAACAGCAGTAGCGCGCTGATAGGACCAAAATCGTGGATTACTCTCATTCGGATGTCGAATACTTCAAGGTGCGGCAGTAAGTTATAAACCATCAGCAGGAGGTCTGCCCTTATGCCGGACTCCGAAGCCAGGAATCCCGGTATTCTTGGGACAACCAGAAATGATGTTGCGCTGAGAATAAATGATAATGTAGATGCCGCGTCGCTGTTCAGTCTTGTGGATAGTGCTAGGGCAAGTGATATTATCACTGCATTTGATACGGAGTGAAGGAAGAAGCATTGAAGAAGGGTGGGGGTCTGAAGCGCGTCTCCTTTGGCGGCAATGACTACCGTTACCAGCATGTAGAACGCAGCGGTAGCAATACATGTGACAGTCCAGGCGCCAAGCCATTTTCCGCATATAAGCTCGAATCTCGATACGGGCTTTGCGAGAATGTTCAGGATGGTCCCTCTGTTTTCCTCTCCCGGCAGCTCTCTGGCCGTTATGGTAATGGACAATATCCAAGAGAATAACCATGTCATCATAAGGCCTATGTCGGCTATATACCTGGATGCTCCGCCAAGGCCGAAGATGTTGAATGATGTCAGGGTGATTAGCATCGTTGCCGCAAGAATGATCAGGACATATAGATCCTTGCGTCGTATCAGGTTAAGCAGAAGTATATAAGCAATGACTGTTATCCTGTTCATTTCTTCCCGGCTCTTTCTTCCAGGCTTATCATGTCCATGAAATATTTCTCAAGATTTATGCCTTTCCCGAGGATGTCGTTGGTCAGGCCTTCAGATATTATTTTCCCATGCGAGATGATGGCTATTCTGTCGCAGATCAACTCTACCTCTGACAGTTCATGGCTGGAGAAGAATACAGTCTTTTTTTCTTCTTTCAGGCTTTTGATGAGTTCTCGTATGGCCAAGCGTCCAATGGGATCCAAGCCGCCGGTGGGTTCGTCCAGTATCAGCAGTGCAGGGTCATTTATCAGTGCCTGAGCCAGGCAGATTCTCTGCATCATTCCACGTGAATAAGTTCCTATGCGCCTTCCAGCTGCTTCAGTGCTTAACTCCAGACGGTCCAGCAGTTGGTTGATCCTTTCTTTCAGTTCATGGCCGCCTAATCCAAACAGACGCCCTGTGAGATTGAGAAGCTCAATGCCTGTCAGAAATCTGTATGTATCGGGATGCTCCTGGAGATATCCTATGTTCTGCCTTGCTATGGACTTCCTTACATCAGTGCCAAAAATGAAAGCCTCGCCTCTGGTAGCCTCAATAAATCCAAGGAGGATCTGCATGGCAGTGGTCTTGCCTGCTCCATTAGGTCCGATGAACCCGAATACACTGCCTGACTCAACCTTCAGGTTTATATTGTTCAGTGCCTGCACCGCCCCGCCGGAAGAAGGGAAGACGATGCCTATCTGCCTTGTTTCAATAGCATATTCCATAACATGACGAATATAGAGAATGCCTAACTTGAAATAAAGAATATTTTAGGAATTGTCGTCCCGAGACAATAAGTTGTTTTCCGCCGGAGGCTGATCTGCCTCTGGCAGAACAACTAAAAAGCTGCATCCTATGGGATGCAGCTTTTTAGAGGAATAAAAAAAGGGCGGTTGTTACACCGCCCTTCGAAGTGTCGAATCAAATCGACAGCTTATTAACGACGACCGCCTCTTCCACCACCACCACCACCGCCGCCGCCATAGCCGCCTCTATCTCCACCGCCGCCGCCGCCGAAATCGCGCCTTGGGGGACGATCTTCGCGAGGCTTCGCCTCATTGACCTTCAGGTTACGGCCGTCGAACTCTTTGCCGTCCAGTTCGTCAATTGCCTTCTTTGCTTCCGCGTCGGATCCCATCTCTACGAATGCGAAACCGCGGGACTTACCAGTGAACTTGTCCGTCATCAAAGTGCAACTTGTGACTTTGCCAGCTCCGGCGAAAAGATCCTGAAGATCCTTCTCCATTGTCTGGAACGACAGATTACCAACATACAGTTTAGTACCCATTACTCTTACCTTTCTTCTCGCTGGACCGGCCAGTGACTGTTTCCAAGTCAGATGGATTTCTGATTGCCACGAACCGCAACATACGCATTCTGCAGTCAATCTCCCAACTCACTAATAGCCTGCTATCCAACGAAATGCCATAATCTTATTAATGGACAATAATGTCAATAGTAAGTTTAAGTATTAATCACTAATGAGATGTAAGTGGTTAATAAACAATAACATATAATAACGAGCAAGTTTTATCCTAGATGTGCTCATGTCTGTATCATAGCTCAAAAATAGCTTGTGTTGTCGTTTATTGAGGAGTAGTATCTTAACAGTTTTCTAAATCTAACGCAGAAGGTCAAACATGGAGGTGTGGTTATGAAGAATAGGATTTGTCAGATTTTTGCGACGGGCGTTGTTTCGGTTCTGCTGTCTGGCTGTGCCTCAGTGCCGGATACAACTGGATATAAGGAGATTGTGCTGGTTGTCACTAGCGACCAGAAATTTGTCATAGGTGATACCAAGGTTGGGGTTGCGGACTTCTATGAGAAAGTGAGCTTTAACCGAAGCGCTCTAAACGTAATGTTTTCTGTTGATAAAAAGTCGCTGGTGCAGGAAAGCACAATGATAGAACTTATAAAGATATTTAAAGATAAGGGCTATAGCGTTATAATGGCTCCGGGATCCAAGTATCCTGACGCTGTTAGCAAAACCAACGATAAGCAAGCCTGAAGAGTTCGGAATGCAGTGCCGGTATGTTCAATACATCTGGTGTTTCACAATAAGGCAGGATAATTCTGCCCTCTTTAATGCTGTTGACCCCTTTCGGCTTCAGCAACTTTAACAATTATCGATTGAGAGTCAGGGTAATGTGTGCTTGGGTTTTATGGGTTGCCCCTGTTAATGATGTTGACCCCAAAATATGACTGGTCGGGGCGGAGGGATTTGAACCCTCGGCCTCTTGGTCCCGAACCAAGCGCGCTACCAGGCTGCGCTACACCCCGATTTCAGAAAAGCGTCTGCAAGTTATCAGGTACCTGTGGCTTTATCAACCTGAAAGTGGTTTTATTATGGTCTAGACTCTTCGGTTCGGTTTTCGTAGTCTTTATACATGACGGCTGTGTTGCGGAGTATGTTGCCCGGTATTGGAAAAAGCTCTTTCCTGTCAATAACTGCGCTTTTGATCGGCTTTCTGTTTGTCTTCACTGCCCATGCCGCTGAACAGGACACTAAGAAGGTCTTTGTTCTCAATTCCTTCAACCGCGGTTACATATGGACGGATAATATGCTGCGCGGGATCGATGACGCGTTTGGCAAATCCGGTGTCAAAGTCGAGACCTATGTGACCTTCATGGACATGAAGCGGATACCCAGTACGCCACAGTATTTATCGCAGTTGAAGGATCTGATCCGTGAAGGATACAAGGGGATTCGTTTCGATGCCGTACTTTCCTGCGACAACGACGCCCTGGAATTCCTGAGAAAATATCGCGATGAGCTTTTTCCTGGCGTGCCGGTCGTTTTCTCGTCAATCAATGATTACGACGAGCGGATGCTCGACGGCCGTAAGGATATAACAGGGACAAGCGAGAATACCCCGTACGCTGAGACTATACGATGTGCGCTCAAGCTTCGGCCTGGAACAAAAAACATTGTTGTTGTGGTGGATAATACAACCACCGGCAAAGCCCATCGTTCGGCAGTGGAGAAGGTTCGCGGTAGTTTTCCGCAAAATATTACTTTCTTCTATTTGTCTCTTTCCGAGATGACTCTGGAAGAGCTTGCTGGGAAACTGTCGACGCTCAGTGATGACAGTGTGGTTCTGCTCCTTCAGCATTTTGTCGACAGGAACGGCACTGCCTACACAGTCCAGCAGAGTACGCCTCTGCTCGCCCAAAGCTCCTCTGTCCCGGTGTTTGTGATGACTGATATTCGCGTTGGCCTTGGGGCCTTTGGCGGCGTAGTGGTCAGCGGCTACCATCACGGCGAGGCTGCCGCTCAGATGGTTGTTAAGATCCTAAACGGTGTTGATGCCGGAACGATCCCTGTTTTGCTGGATAGCCCGAACAAATACATGTTTGATTATAATGTAATGCAGCGGTTCGGCATTGCGGAGAGTTCCCTGCCGCCGGGTAGTATTTTGATCAACAAGCCGGTTTCGCTTCTGGATCAATATAAACCTCAGCTGTATGCCGTCTTTGCTTCTTTCTTTATCCTGTCCGGTATTCTCATATTCCTGCTGCTTGAAGTCGGGAAACGCAAGCGGGTTGAGGCAGCCTTGCTGGACCGGCGCCTGTTTGTGGAATCGCTCCTCAATTCCAGTCCTGATGTCATTTACATTTATGATCTTATTGCCAGGCAGAATGTCTACAGCAATAACGGTATTAATACGGTGCTCGGCTACTCTATCGATGAAATACAGAAAATGGGGGAGCAGGTTATACCGATCTTAATGCATCCGGTTGATTATAAAGAGTATCTCGAGAAAACCATTCCAAAGTATACCAAGGTGAAAGACAACGAATTGATATCGCATGGATACCGGATGAAGCACAAGAGCGGCAATTGGAGCTGGCTTGAAAGCCGGGAGCTTATATATAAGAGGCAAGCTGACGGCTCGCCACAGCAGATATTTGGAGTAATTCGCGACATCACTGAGCGCAAACTGGCTGAGGAACGGGAAAAGGAGTTGAGAGAGAAACTGGAGCGTGCCGGGCGGCTTGAGTCTCTGGGAGTCCTGGCTGGTGGCGTGGCTCATGATCTGAATAATGTGCTTGGTCCGATGGTCATCCTGCCTGAGATGGTCGCCGAATACATAGCGCGGCTTGGAAATCCTGCCGATCCGGAACATGCTGATACGCTTGAAGCGATGCAGACGATTGCGGCATCTGCCATGCGTGCGTCGGCTATGGTCAGCGACCTTGTAGTGATGGGCCGGCGCGGGCAGTTCCAGCAGTCTCCTGTGGACATCAACAAGATGGTTGCGAATTTGATGGATTCCAAACAGGTCAAGGAACTGCAGTCACGGCGGCCTGATGTCAGGCTGGCAAAACAGTTGTCGGAAGAATCGCTCTGGTGCTTGGGGTCAGATTCGAGGCTGGCGAGGGTTCTTGTGAATCTGGTCGGTAATGCAGTTGAAGCGATTGACGGGCAGGGCGATGTTGTGGTCCGTACCGCCCGGCAGGTGTTAACGGAGCTTGTTCATAGGTATGAAGATGTGCCTGCAGGTGATTACGTTACGATCGAAGTGGTTGATACGGGTTGCGGAATGGATGTAAAGACTTTGTCACGGATGTTTGAGCCTTTTTACTCGACTAAAGCGCCAAGCAAGCGCAGTGGAAGCGGATTAGGTCTGTCTGTAGTGAATGGCCTTGTGAAAGACCATGCAGGATTTCTGGATGTGGAGAGCGAGCAGGGCAAGGGTACAACGTTTACGGTGTACCTGCAGTCTGCGGCTGCAGGTGAGGTTGTTGCGCTTACCGAAAGGGAGAATCTGCCCGGCGGCCATGAGAGGATTCTGGTTGTCGATGATGAGCCGGGCCAGCAGGTTACCGTCAGACGGCAATTGAGTCGGCTTGGGTATGCTGTAACGGTTGTCGACAGCGGGGAGGAAGCTGTTGCTTTGTTTAAAGCGGGCGGCAAGATTGCACTCTTCGACCTGGTGCTGATGGATATGATTATGAAAGGGATGGATGGACTTGCGGCGTGCAAGGCTATTTTGAATTTGTTTCCTAAGCAGAAGATATTGATTGTGAGCGGCTACGCGCCGGACAATCTGGCAGAGGAAGTGAAAGCGCTGGGAATTGCCTGGCTTGCCAAGCCGTATAAGGCCCGTGAGTTTGCTTGTGCATTACGCGCAGAGTTGGATAAAGGACAGACGCAGAAGGTTTAAGAAGGCCTGCACTATTGCTTCCGCTCAATGCTCAGGTCTTTGATGAATATGGCGCCTTTGCCTTTGCATACGATGCTGAATTCAAAAGCTGTGCAGTCTTTCGGGATTGTTATTGTCTGCTTTGCCGCAAGCCAGCCGCCTTTTCTGAGTTGGGCTGGTTGCTTGATAATGCAGTCTTTTTGCCAGGTTTTGCCGTTGTATGCGGAGATGGAAAAATAGGCTGATCCGCTGAATTCAGGCGATTTCTGCATCAGCCCGTCCATGCAGAATCTTACCTCCGGTTTCACTGCAATCAGCGGAGATGTCAGCCGTAGTTCCTTGTCAGTGTTGTCAGAGTTGATCTTGAACATCGCGGCATTGTTGCTGTTGATGACGGAGATGCAGGGCGTCTGTTGATGGTCTTGGATTATGCGCCAGCCGGGTATTTTTGACCCCTCCGTCACTGGGTTTTGCGGAACTGATACAAGTGATATGCCGGCCGGTGTTCGTGTTGAGTCAATCTGCTTAGTCAGCGTGCCGTCGATGCATTTGACGGGCTTCTTGTCGGGTTTGGTAATCATGATAGAGGACGTTAGGATCAGTCCGGCAAAACCAGCGGCCAAAAGATATTTGCTTCCTGGCCATCTGCCTTGCTTGAGGGTGATGCTGGAGTCTGCCAAGGCTTTAAAGTTGCTGGTATCAACACCTGCAGGGGAGAAGTCCAGCTTCTCTCTTATCGGCGTTCTATCGCTCAAAGGATCGGATTTCAGGAAATAGCTAGGAGTTGTGCTTATGCCTGCCTTGTCAATCGCCTGCCTGAATGCGGTTATATCAAAGACGACATGTCGAAAATAAATGGACTTTGTGGCGACATTGAATATGCAATAAGTGGACTTGAAGTCGCCATCGCGCGGGCTGCCGACAGATCCTGGATTGACTATATACCTGAACCCTTCCTCCATGACAAAGTCCTGGGCTTCAAGAAGGGCAGGGAAGGCGCCTTCGGTCTGGGCATATATGGCAGGTAGATGGGTATGGCCAACGAACATAAGGTTGGCATCCGTTGCCCTGAAGGAATCAAGCGCTTCTGCCGGCTCAAATAGGTAATTGAATGCCGCCGGATCTGAATAGTCGCCATGTGTACAGCGGAATTCTGCTGCGTGTATCTGGAGTGGCATGCTGCCGAGGAAGCGCACGGCTTTGGAGTTGAGCTTGCTTCTGGTCCATTTGATTATTGAGCAGGCTTCATCATTAAAGAGATTCTCATCCAGTTTGCCGCAGATGACGGCATCGTGGTTGCCCATTACGAAGTGATCAACGTTCTCATGGACGGAGGCAAGCACCTCGGCTGGATTAGGGCCGTATCCTACAATGTCACCCAGGCAGATTATCCTGTCGACTTTTAGGCTTCTGATGTCCAAAAGTACGGCATTCCATGCCTGCAGGTTCGAATGAATGTCAGAAACTATTGCTATCTGCATCTTTATTTCCCGTTTTAAAAGCGGGAAAGTAGCAGATACCATGATTGCTGTATGTAGGGCTTTTACTTACATTTCAGGAAGGAGTCAGAATGCAGAATACAGAATCCGGAAAAAAGCGCATCCTATGTATTCTAATGTCCGGCTTTGATGAAATGTTTCAGCCAGACGACAAGACCTTTTTCGCTGGTGTCATATTTTGTCTTATCGATGCAGGCTTCCTTTGCAATGGAAACGAGAGGGTTATATCCGCTCTTTCCGTCGTGGACGCTGCTCTTGGTCAGGAATATGCCCTTTTCGCCGCTGGTGGATGACAATACAATTATAGGAATGCCAATTTCTTTGCCCTGCGATTCATAATCCTTTTTCAACTCCTTAATCACCTGCCAGCCGTCCATAATGGGCATATTCAGATCCAGCACGATAAACAGCGGATCTCGGGAATGCGTAGTGCGGATCTGCGCCAGTTTCTGAAGCGCTTCCTGTCCGTTTGATGCCTCATAGATGACAATATTCTTATCAAAAGCCTGAACATCCCTGGCGACACGTTTTCTTATGCCTCGCTCATCGTCGACGAGGAGTACGGTGTTATTGTTAGGGTTAAAATTTCTTTCGATTTCCTTGATAAGGCCGCTGTAACTATCGCTTCCAGCCACTGCTCCGATATCCAGTCTTTCATTACTCATGTGTCTACCCCCTTTTGTGTGTCTTTGAATAACCCAGTGCGCAAACATTCGGAGATGTAGTGCCGGTGTCATCACCGGCATCTTAAATGACTATACCCGGTGAGACACCGGGACTACATTCTGAATTCTGGCTCCTGGATTCTGTCTTATATCACTATCACAAACGTTGTGCCGGTCGCTCCTGTTTCGCATCGGATCGATCCGCCGTGAACATCGATTATTTTCTTTGTTATAGTAAGGCCCAGGCCTGTTCCGCCCTCCTTCTTTGTCTTGAATGCCATGAAAAGGTTGTCGGCGATCTCTTGCGGCATGCCGGGTCCGTTATCGCTGATCCTGATTTCCAGCGCACCGCTGTTTTCCGAGCAGTCTAAAGTCAGTACCGGGTTGGGCGTCTTAAAGGTTATCAGCGCCTCAGCGCCGTTCTTGCAAAGATTAAAGAACGCCATTTTCAGCTGGCCTCGATCAAGTTCCCTCTCGTGCATTTCCGGGGGACAGTTGAGTTTGACTTCAAGGTCTGCACAGCCCATGTCGGAAGCCAGCGCCTTTGCCGATGCCGCGACCTCGCGCAGTACAATCCGAATGTCGCACATGGCAAAAACAGGGGAATATATCTTTGTGAATTGCAGATATGATTTGGAAAGCTCAGCGCCTTCGCGCACCGAAGCCGAGGCCAGTTCAAAGTCATCTTTTACCGTTGCGTTCTCGAGTATGGTTGCGTCTATGCCGGCAATATCTTCCTTGAGGCAGTCTATCCACGAGATGCCTGATATGAGCTTGTTCTTGAGTTCGTGAATCACTTGATACGAAGTTTGTCTGAGCCTTACCACTTCCAGCCCGAAGGCGATGATGGGCAACAGGCTCAAGACTTCGGCAAAATGCCCGGCCTTCTCGAGCGACAGAGTGAATTCGTCGATAGTCAGCTCTCTCGGCAGGGCGGAAGTGTCCTGGGTTGTCACATTCTCCTCAAACAAAAGCTGTAGAGCCCCGGTGCTTTTTGCCTGGCGGTTGCCAGCGGAGGTGCTGTGCACTGTTGGGATGGGGATGCTGAGCAGATATTTTGTTTCTTTCTTTGTCTTACTGTCTACGCCAGCGAAATGGCGCTTATCCTTTGGTGCATAAGTAAATACGACAAGATTCTTTGTCACCGTAGTCCCTGCGATACTCTGGAATGGAACGCGGATTCCTATCAGGGAGGGATTGTCAGAAAAGAGAAACTGCAGGCTTGGTCCTTCTTCGCCCAGGATAGACCCGCCGGATGCACCGGTCAACTTGATGCAGGCATCGAGAGATGCCTTGAGCATGTCTTCGGGAGTGCTTCCTAGGCTGAGTCTGATGATATCCTGAAAATATTGCTGCATGGGTCAAAGCTAGCAAATCGTCGTGGCATCTGTGAAGTGCGAACTTACTTAATTCATTTGCAACCATTTATGCAATATACTATAAAATTCTTCATATGAAAACTCGCAAGACCATTGTTGGTAAAATTGACAAAGCGGTTCTGGATTTTACGGTTGGCGATGATCCTGTCCTGGATATCGCGCTTGCCGAGCACGATTGTGTCGGAACCGCGGCGCATGTCACCATGCTATCTTCCTTGAGGACAAAGAAGCCATTGATTAGTAAGGCTGATAAGAAAAAGGTCTTAAAAGCCCTGAAATTGATTATTGCAGACATACGGGCAGGCAAGTTCGAGATATTGCAGGATGACCAGGATGTGCATATGGCTGTCGAACGGATGCTTACAGACCGGCTCGGTCAGCTGGGAAAGAAGGTCCACACGGCCCGGAGCCGGAATGATCAGGTGGCTCTGGATCTTCGGCTGTATGCAAGGGAACATCTTTCAACAGTCGCAACAGATACCCTTCTGCTGGCAGAGTCACTGCTTAAAATGGCGATAAAGAATAAAAAGGTGCCGATGGTTGGCAGGACGCATCTTCAGCCGGCAATGCCAAGTTCAGTGGGATTGTGGGCGTCGGCTTATCTTGAAAGCCTGCTTGATGATCTCAAAGTGCTCAAGACAGCGTATGACCTAAATAACAGGTCCCCGCTTGGTTCAGCGGCTGGCTATGGAGTGCCTCTTAAGATTAATCGAGCGATGACGGCGAAGTTGCTTGGCTTCAGCTCGTCCATACATAATGTCCTGTATGCGAGCAATACCAGGGGCAAGTGCGAATCCGTGATAGTCTCGGCTCTTCTGCAGATAATGCTGACGCTTTCCAGGTTGGCAGAAGACTTGATCCTTTATTCGATGCCAGAGTTCGGGTATTTCAAACTCCCGGCTCAGTATTGTACCGGCAGCAGCATAATGCCGCAGAAGAGCAATCCCGACGTGCTAGAGCTTGTCAGGGCAAAGACGTCATCTGTTGTTGGAAACTTTACAGCAATCACAGGTATAATAAACAGCCTTGCCGGCGGTTATAACAGGGATCTGCAGGAGGCTAAAGGATCTTTCATGTTTTCGTTCAAAACCGTCGAAAGCAGTCTGAGGGTCATGAACCTGATGGTCTCGGGTGTCACGGTTGATAAGTTTAAGCTCCTAAGTGCGTTCTCTCCGGCAGTATTTGCTACTGATAGGGCGCTGGAGCTGGTGGCTGGCGGGATGCCGTTTAGGGATGCTTACGATAAGGTCAAGGCAGAGCTGAACAATCTTTCTGCTGTCAATCCGTACAAGGCGATAAGTCTTAAAAACCATGACGGTGCTCCGGCCGGTCTGGACTTTGCAATGTACAGGAAAGAGATCGTCTCAGCTCGGAAAATATTTCGCAGATCAGCCGCTTCTTATTCGTTGGCAATACGGCGACTGATTGATAGCGGTAAATAATCAGGAGGATAATTATGAAGTGTGCAAAAAGAAGATTACTGGCGGTTGCGGTATTGTTCGGTCTTGTCTGCCTTGCGAATCAGGCGATGGCAGAGGGCCTGACGGACTCAAATGTGCAGCGGATGACCTGGCGGCAGGTTATGCAAGCTGGCGGCTGGCTGATGTATGTGCTCGGGGCGCTTTCCATCGGTGCAGGCGCGATGATAATTTATCTGTTTGCGGTCCTTCGCCAGTCGCAGATAATCCCTGAGCTTCAGTGCCATCAGATCCTGGATTCGATTAGCGCTGGTTCATTGGAGACTGCAAAACGTGCCTGCGTTGAACGGCCTTCTCCGATATCTGCGGTTACGCTGACAGCTTTGGACTTCATCAAGAAAGTTCCCAGTGCAGATCCGGCGATGATCAAGGATGCAATAGAAAGCGAGGGAAGCAGACAGAGCGAGGCGATACAAGGGCAGACCCAATACCTGCTCGATATAGCTGTAATTTCACCGATGGTCGGCTTGCTCGGCACCGTATTCGGCATGCTTACCGCATTCAGCGCGGTTGCGCTTGATATCGCAAAGGCGAAGCCGATACTGCTGGCTCAAGGCGTAGCGCAGGCGTTGATAACGACTGTGGCCGGCTTGGTCATCGGTATCCCTGCAATGGCGTTTTACGCCTATTTCAGAAGAAGGGCCGCAACGCTGGTGTCGGACCTCGAGAAGAAGTCGAGTGATGTGCTTGCCGGTCTGTTAAGCAAGAGGACATAATGAACTTCAAGTCGAAATATACGCAGGAGCTGCCCAGCTTTCAGATGACACCGATGATCGACATCGTGTTTCTGATGCTGTGCTTCTTTATTACGACTCAGGTTTTTTCGCAATGGGAGACCGAGATTGACGTTAAACTCCCGACTGCAAAGACTGGCGAGCTGCCCGGCCGACTGCCTGGTGAGATAATTATAAATGTCATGCGCGATGGAGCTGTAATTGTCAACAGGCAGGTGTTGGGGGAAGCGGGGCTAGGTGACCTGCTAGGGCGGGTGGTCAAGATGTTTCCCGGCCAGTCAGTCCTGATCCGTGCCGACAAGGAAGTGCCATACAAGCATATTATTGGTGTTATAGATCAGTGCCGTTCTGCTGACCTATGGAATATTTCATTTGCAACAGGCGTGCCTGAGACCAAGCCGGATAATAAAGAGCCGGTGAAATAGACAAGAAGCGAGAATTCAGAATACAGAGGAGGGATTGTGGTGTGCAATTTGTACCGCTATCCATCAATTCTTGTTTTACTGATCAGAAGTAGTAGATCACCGAGGCCGAACGCTTCGCCTCTTTAACAGCTCAGGGTTGCGCAGGTAGGACTGGGTTGCCCTGCCTTTCCGTAATTACGGGAGGGTGAGTCCTCCGGCCGAGTCAGTGTTTATAACTGAGATTGAAGGGTGTATGAAAATGAGAACTAAGTTCGCGATGATGAGCCTGTTGTTGGTGTCAATCTGCGCTGCCAATGCCTCTACATTCGGGCCGGTGAGCGAGAATGAGCGGCTTCAGTTCGCTGATGGTCTTTTCTCCAGAGAGATGTATGAGCTGTCGATTCAGGAATACGGGGTGTTCATAAGGGATTTTTCTGATAGCAAATATGCCGATGTGGCACACTTCCGGCTGGCAGACTGCTTCCTCGCCAAGAAGGATTACAAACAGGCCGCGCAGGAATATACGATAGTTTTTAATATCTACACGAACAGTCCGTACAGGCTGAAGGCTGGATTCAAGAGGGCAAGTGTGTTCCTGGAAACAGGTTTGAATAAAGAGGCGGTCAGTCTGTTCTCCCAGGTGCTTGCGCTGAATCCTGATGAGGAGGTGGCGGCGCCATCAATGTATTATCTGGCAGAGGCACAGCTCAAATCCGGGGCAACTAATGACGCGGTGAAGGTGCTGGAGATTGCAAGAGGTAAATATCCTGCATCAAAATTCACAGGATACAGCCTTCTGAAACTAGGGGAGGTTTATGCCGGCCAGCCAGAGAAGATACCGCAAGCAGTAGAGATGTTCAAATTGGCTGCAGAAAAGCCGGTAGTGGAGCGGACCGGTGCAGAGGCTCTTTTCCAGCTTGCCGACATGTATTTCAGGCAGAAACAATACGACAAGAGCGGGGATCATTACAAGTTGCTGTTGAATAGATATCCAACGGACAAGCGTTCTTCTGAGGCCAGACTGCAGGCCGCCTGGGCCTTGCAGAATTCAGGTCTGCCTGCTGATGCTCTGGCACTGGCTGGTGAAGCGCTGAAGTCAGTCCAAGCTGATGCAGTGGCCGATTGGCTATACCTTAAGGCGAATAGTCAGCGCCAGCTTATGAAGCATGCTGAATCGATAGACACGTACCAGAAACTGATCAAGGATTATTCTGATTCGAAATACGTTGATGATGCTCAGTACGAGACGGCATTGGTGTATTACAAGACGGGAGACTTTCTTAGTGTGATTCATCAGGTTGGCAGGATCCGCCCCGGCACATCCCTTAAGAAGGAAGTGTACTGGCTTTTGGCGGAATCGAACTCACTGCTGGGAAAAAGAGACGAGGCTATACAGTATTATAAGCTTCTGGCTGATAGTTTTCCAGGCACAGATGCCGCGGCAGATAGCTCTTATCGTATAGCCCATCTTCTTTCGCTAAAGGGCGAGATGCTAGAGGCGGCGCGGTATTTCAGTGATATAGCTGTAAAGTATCCTACGAACAGTCTGGCGGGTCAGGCGCTTTTTGCCGCAGCCTGTGCGTATGACAAGGCGAACAGGACACAGGACGCGATCAAGTGCTGGGGCGAAGTCGCCAAGACTTATCAGACCATTCCCCTGGCTGAGGATGCCCTGTATCATAAAGCCATGGCAGAGGTCAGGGTGAAACGCGATGTGGAGGCCCTTGCCAGTCTGCAGGAACTGGGCAGGAGATATCCGGCATCAAGGTTCATGGCGGATTCCTATTTCTGGCAGGGTGTACTGAAGAAGGATAAAGGTGATGCTGCTGCGTCGGCGGAACTGCTCAAGAAGAGTCTGGCCGCTAATCCCAGGCAGGAGCTTGAGCGTGAAGCTTCTTTCCAGCTGGCGGTGGCTCTTTATAAGACCGCAAAATACAAGGAGGCCGCCGACCTTATGCTGCCTCTGCTCAAAACGCCTTGCAGGATGAAAATGCCGGCTGAACTGCTGCAATGGCTGTCTGAATATGCTTTCCAGAATAACCTTACAGCTGACTCTATTGATGCTGCTGCCGCTATCAAGGAGATGTTTCCTGATCCGAAATGGCAGCAGACCGGCTGGGCGCTTGGCGGCAGGGGCTTCCTTTTGCAGGGCAGACTGGATGAAGCGGAAACATGTTTTATAAAAGCGCTTGCAGCAAAAGCAAATACCAGATTCCTGCCGGAATCTGCATTGAAGCTGGGAGACATGATGTATGGCCGTAAAAATTTGGATGAGGCGGTAAGATATTACACTATAGCTGCGGAGACAGCCTCAGACGAGGCGCTTCTGGGCGTCAGGGCAAACGCATATCTTGGTCTTGCCCGTGCCTATAAGATACGCAAGGAGTACGAATCATCAGCAAAATACTATATGAGTATCGCTATTCTTTATGATGACAAGAATATGGTTCCGGAAGCACTTTTCGAGGCTGGTGAATTATATTCTCTTGCTGGCAATAGCGAAGCAGGGTCGAAGGCGCGGCAGGAGCTGGTGGAGCGATATCCTGATAGTGAATGGGCGAAGAGACTGAATAAGCCACAGAGTGGTGGGTCGTCGACCAATACGATTGCGGAGGCGGTCACAAAGTGAACGAGCAATACGAAGAGAAGAATATCAGATTTGCGCGACAGCATGTCATTGCCGCTTTCGCAGCCTTTCTTGTATCCATGATCTTGCACGTGCTGCTTGTCTTCTTTGTGATGTCGCTCCCTTTCGCCATTGCTGCCTTGGTCAATAAACAGATAAAGACGCATAAAGATAAGCCGATTACTGTCGTATCCGTCCAGCGCGATCCTGTGGGCTCGGGAACCGCACCCAGCGGAGATGACAGGCAGCCTGGCAAGTCTGAGTCGAAAGAAATCGACATGGTGAAGGCCGTTAATGATTTGAGTGTGCCTGTGGATAGAGCCGTTACCCAGCCGAAACCGGTGGATGTGACTGATTTCAGGGGAGAGGCTGCCGCATTGACCGAGGCTCCCGACGCTCCAAAGCCGACGGCATGGGAAGCGCGGCAGGAGATACTTGTGATAGACAGGACTAAGGCCGTTGGTCCGGATTATCCGCTGGACCGAAGGGTCATACCTGTCATAGAAAGAGTATCGTCAGCACCCGATATCACTTATCCAGTGGATCGTGATGAGATTGGGAAAAGAGTCGGCGGTAAGGCTTCCATACCGCAGTTGGCTAATGGTGCAGGCGGTGTACCTGGAGGTAAAGGCTTCGGCGGACCGTATATGCCGAAAGACAAGAACAAGCCTGATGAACTTCCGGGAAAGGATGCTCTTCTCAAGGAACAGATAACAGATAAACTTGCCATAGAAAAACTCCTGAAGATTCAAGTAAGCAAATACGAGCCGTTTCTCATGGACAGAGCTCACCTGTATGTCAAGATTGAGGTTTCAAGGATTGGCGAAGAAGAGCTGCCTGTCATTCCCAAGGACGTGCTTATAGTTCAGGACAGCTCAAACAGTATGGCGGAGCAAAGGATGTATTTCTGCAGGGATGGATTAAACAGGTGTCTCAAGCTTCTTGGCCCGAAGGACCGTTTCAATATCATCAGGTTCCGCGAGTCGCAAGTGCGATGTTTTCCGAGCTGGGTCGAGAATACCAGAGAAAATGTAATGGCAGCGGCGAGTTTTGTGGCTGATACCAGATCGGGCGCAAATACGGATATCTATGGTTCTTTGACTTCGTTCCTCGGCGAGAAGCGGGAGGTTGGCAGACCTATGGCGATACTGCTTGTCTCTGACGGGGTGCCGACTGCCGGACTGGTTAACAGCTCAGAGATAATAGGCCAGTTCAGTGCAAAGAACAACGGCGGTATATCTGTGTTCACTTTCGGAACGATCAAGATTTCCAATGATTATCTGCTCGACATGGTGGGTTATTGCAACCGTGGTGCCAGTTTTGCCGTCAAAACCGGACGTTGGGATATTCCTGAGAGCATGGAGTCCTTCTTCGGAAGTTTCAGGCGCCCTGTGTTATCTGATATCAGTATGAATCTGCCAGGTGATGAAAAGGGAGAGTTATATCCCGGCCTTATGAGCAATCTGTACCTGGATCGACCGATGGTCTTATATGGAAGATTTCCGCGTGATCAGAATAAAATCGTATTCCAGGCCGTCGGCAAGGGAAAAGAGACGCAGTGTGATATGGTGTTCGATGTTGACCTTGACAATGTGGCAAAGGGTAATGATTCAATCCGTAACGAATGGGCCAAGCAGAAAATATATCATCTAATTGGAAAGCACGCACGGACGCGTGATAAGATCGTTCTCGACGCAATCACAGAAACTTCTAAAGAATATGGCGTTGATATCCCATATAAGAAACAGCTGTGATCTTCTCCATACTCCCAAAGAGGTTCTCTATGCTTGTTCTTAAGCTGCTGATTCTGTTTTCGATCCTGGTCTTGGTGATGTATTTCATCCAGCGGTCACTGCTGTTTGTTCCGACGAGACTGACCCTGGCAGAGTTGAAGAAAAATGCCGGCATCTGCGGTTTGGAATTATGGCCTTCAGTTGACGGGTCTTATCTGGGCCTTGTAGCCGGTGCCGATAGGGTTCAGGCCTCAAATGGCACTGTAATAGTTTTTCAGGGAAATGCCGGATGCGCGCTGGACAGGGCTTTCTATGTTGATGCTTTGACCCCGCTGGGCTACCGGATCATTCTCTTTGAATATCCAGTTTATGGTGCTCGGGGCGGTAAACTTGGCGAGGGGCCGTTTGCGGAAAGCGCGCGGGATGCGGTCAAGAGGGCGAAAGCGATGTTCGGAGGGCCGCTCTATCTTTGGGGTGAATCGCTTGGCGCTGGAGTTGTATGTTCAGCAATCAAGGGTATCGAGAGTGATATCTCAGGTGTTGTCCTGCTCACGCCGTGGGACAACCTGCCTGACCTTGCTCAGAGTATATACTGGTTCCTTCCCGCCAAATGGCTCATACGTGATAAATTTAACAATGCGTGTAATATCCGGAATTACAAAGGTCCTGTTGCTGTGATCATGGCGGGGAATGACGAGATTATCCCTAACCGTTTCACTCTGAAGCTGTATGATGGCTTAAACACCCGAAAAATGTTTCACAAGTTTGAAAACGCAGGCCACAATACCTGGCCATCTTCTCCGGGTCTGTCATGGTGGAAAGATGTTATAGAGTTTATCAGAGCTGAGGCATAGATCCTGTTGCGAGGCATGAAGCATCTGTCTCTTTGTTAAAGCGCAGAAGGCTTCAGTTTATACTGGATGCAGTGTGATGGTGCTCTTCCCATCTAAAACCACAGGGGGTGCCAGGCGCGACGCGATTTCGATCAGCCAGATCGCGATGATCAATAGGGAAGCTCTTGCAGTTTAGAGGACGGTATATCTTGTAGAGACGACATGCCGGTAGCCCTTTATCTTCGTAATAGAAAGCACATTTCCAGACTAATTTACAACAGGCCCCGCATCGTTGACATTCCCCCTGGCGCTTTGACAGGTTCTTGCGGACGTAATCAGGCCTGCACACATTCCAGAAGAATCGACGCGGAGCTCCAAGTATCTGTTTGAGCTTTTTGGCTGTGATTTTCTTTATTGTATGTGCTTTTTTCATATCAAACTTATTTTTAAGTGCTGGTTCTTCCAATAAAGAAAGCAGCCTGCATAATTTTCCTCAAAAGTGACGAATGTTATATTGAATTCCGCTCGCTTCCACAATAATAAAATAATCGTCCTGATAACTATTCTTGCGATTGCGCTTGTTGTATCCTAATATTTAAATTTTAGGAGGATATAATGTCTATTAGGACGCTTACAGCAAAAATACTGGACGAACATATTGTCAGCGGAGTCGCTGAGAGAGGACAGGAGATCGCTGTCAGAATCGATCAGACTCTGACGCAGGATGCGACCGGTACGATGGCGTATCTTCAGTTTGAAGCAACCAGGACACCAAAGGTTAAGACGGAGATCTCTGTCAGTTATGTCGACCACAATACCATTCAGATAGGATATGAGAATGCTGATGATCATAAATATCTGCAGACAGTGGCCGACAAGTATGGAATCACTTTTTCCAGGCCGGGAAACGGGATATGCCATCAGGTTCATCTCGAGCGCTTCGGCTGTCCAGGTAAGACGCTTCTTGGAAGTGATAGCCACACTCCTACCGGAGGTGGAATCGGCATGCTTGCCATCGGTGCCGGCGGACTCGATGTAGCGCTGGCGATGAGCGGAGCGCCTTTCTATATGAGTTATCCGGACATAGTCCTGATAAATCTGACCGGCAAGCTCGGTAAGTGGGTTGGGGCAAAGGATGTCATACTTAAAGTGTTGGAGCATTTCGGGACCAAGGGCAATGTCGGTGTAATCGCTGAATATGGAGGGCCGGGTGTTAAGACGCTAACCGTGCCAGAGCGCGCCACTATCACGAATATGGGTGCTGAATGCGGCTTCACGACCTCGGTCTTTCCTAGTGATGAGGTGACACGTGTTTTTCTGAAGGCTCAGGGCAGGGGTGAGCAATGGAAGTCACTGTCAGCTGATAAAGGTGCGGTATATGCCCGTAAGTTCGATATCGATCTGGCAAAGATTGAGCCGTTGACGGCAAAACCGCATAGTCCAGGAAACATTGCCAGGGTCAAAGATATGGGCGGGATAAAGGTGGATCAGGTCTGCATGGGGAGCTGCACAAATTCATCTTTCAGGGATTTGATGATTTTTGCATCGATTCTCAAGGGCAGGACTATACACCCTGATGTCAGTGTCGTTGTGGGGCCGGGCTCAAAGCAGGTAGTGGAGATGCTCTCCGATAATGGCATGCTTGCCGAGATGATCAAGTCGGGGGTGCGTCTTGCAGAGAACGCTTGCGGATTCTGCATAGGGAATAGCCAGTCGCCGGGCAGTGGTGCTGTATCGTTGAGAACTGGGAATCGGAATTTCCTTGGTCGGTCAGGAACAAAAGATGCAAATGTCTATATAGTCGGACCTGAGACCGCGGCGGCCTCGGCTCTCACTGGTAAGTTCACAGATCCTCGTGAACTTGAGAAGAGCAAGATCAAATATCCGGCAATAAAGCTACCGGGAAAATTCAGAGTCAATGACAACATGATTATTCCGCCATCAAAGAGCGGTGCTAACGTTGAGGTCATACGAGGCCCCAATATTGGGGAACCGCCGGCAGGCTTGCCGTTGGCCGATGTTATTGAAGCCAAGGTCGCTATAAAACTGGGTGACGAGATAACTACGGATCATATCATTCCGGCCGGTGCCAGAATGAAATACAGATCGAACATAGGCAAATACAGTGAATACCTTTTTGAAGTTGTCGATTCAGGGTTTGCAAAGAGGGCATTGGCGGTAAAGGCAACCGGAAAAAGCAATATTATCGTAGCAGGAGCGAGCTATGGGCAGGGTTCGTCAAGGGAACATGCAGCTATCTGCCCGATGTATGTCGGAGTTAAAGCAGTTGTCGCAAAATCTTTCGAGCGCATACACAGCGCAAATCTTATCAATTTTGGAATAATGCCGCTGGTGTTCAAGACTCCTGCTGATTATGACGGAATTGAACTTGGTGACGAGTTGAAGATCGAGGGGATACATGACTGTCTGAAACTGGGGGCTGATATCAAGCTTCGCAATATTACCAAAGGTAAGAATATTTTCCTGATACACAGCTTCTCGAAGAGACAGGTCGAGATGCTGATGGCAGGCGGTGCATTGAATTTGATAGGCGGCCAAGGTTGAGAAGTTGCTTGTCTGACTCTGCTGAGTTCTGAAACTACAAGAACGCGGCGCAAGAGTGTCATTAAGTGTAGTCCCGGTGTTTTGCCGGGTGTTGGCGAAAAGGACATCGGCCAGGGTACCGGTGTTGTGAATGAAAAGTGATGAGTGTTGTAAACATAATTTAGGTAACAGGTGAATATGAGCAAGATAAAAGTCAAAACGACATTGGTGGAGCTGGATGGCGATGAAATGACCCGCGTTATGTGGGAGATGCTTAAAAAGCGGCTGATACTGCCGTATCTGGATATCAATCTGGAATATTATGATCTTGGGATGGCCAATCGCGATAAAACAGAGGATAAGGTAACGTATGAATCAGCCTACGCCATCAAGAAGTATGGTGTTGGTGTGAAGTGCGCAACGATTACCGCTAACAAGGAGCGGATAATAGAGTACAAGCTGAAGCATGAGTGGCCCAGTCCTAATGCGACCATCAGGTCGATTCTTGATGGTACTGTATTTAGAAGTCCGATTCTTGTTAAGAATCTGCAACCTGGCGTAAAAGCCTGGAAGAAGCCGATTCATATAGGAAGGCACGCCTATGGCGACGTCTATAAGAATCAGGAAATAGCAGTACCTGGCGCGGGTAAGGCGGAGTTGGTGTTTACTCCGGCCGACGGTAGTGCACCAATCAGGAAGACAATACATGAATTCAATGCTCCTGGCGTTATACAGGGTATTCATAATACTGATGCTTCAATAAAGAGCTTTGCCAAGGCCTGTTTCGAATATGCGTATGACCAGAAGGTTGCTCTCTGGTTCTCGACCAAGGACACGATTTCCAAGACATATGACAACAGATTTAAGGATATCTTCCAGGCCGAGTACGATGGGTTTTGGCGGGAAAAGTTCAAGAAGGCCGGTATAGAATATTTCTACACGCTTATAGATGATGTGGTTGCCAGGATAATGAAGACTGACGGAGGGATGTTGTGGGCCTGTAAGAATTATGATGGCGATGTCATGTCGGACATGTTGGCATCAGCCTGCGGCAGTCTGGCTCTGATGACATCGGTGTTGGTCTCCCCGGAGGGCCATTTTGAATATGAAGCTGCGCATGGGACAGTTCAGCGACATTACTATAAATATTTAAAAGGCGAGAAGACGTCTTCGAACCCGATGGCGCTGATCTTTGCCTGGGGTGGGGCGATCAGGAAGAGGGGCGAGATGGACGGTACGCCTGACGTAGTCGCATTTGCTGATAAGCTTATGAAGGCATCTGTTTCGACTATTGAAAACGGCATTATGACAGGTGACTTGATTCGTGTTGTCGACCCATCACCGTCCGATAGGCAGGTTACGACCGAGGAATTCATTGATGCTATCGGCATGACGCTGGACAGGATGCTGAAATAAAGGCAGTGTCAAATTATTGCTTTATCAGTATAGCTTATGAGTTCTAACGAAATAACTGCTTTGACTCACAGCCTTGATCTGCTCAAGGATACATACAATTATAATCACTGGATCTATTCTCTGCTGCATCCATATCTGGGGGCTAAGATTTTGGAAGTCGGAGCAGGGACTGGCAATATTCTGCAGTTTATGCTCAGGCGCAAGGAGATTGTTTGTCTGGAGTCCAGCAGTGAATTCGCCAGTTCTCTTCAGCATACGGCCGAAATGCACAAGAATGTCAGGGTGGTAAACGGTTCAATAGAGGATATGTTTTCGCTGGGTATATCAGAGGCCTGTTTTGATAATGTTTTATGTCTGAATGTGCTGGAGCATATAGATAAAGATATTGCTGCAGTTCAAAATATGCTGTCTGCCCTGTCCCCAGAGGGCCGGCTGTTGTTGTTCGTACCTGCATGTCAGTGGGCTTATGGCCAGCTCGACAAGGAGTTTGGTCATTACCGGCGCTATTCCAAATCAGGTCTTAAGAATACAATATTGAGCGCAGGTGGCTTCGTAGAGAAATGCCATTATGTCAATTTTATAGGGGTATTTGGCTGGTGGTACAGCGGGCGTATTAAGAAGGACGCTAAAATTGACCCGGTAAATGCGCGTATTGTTGATAGATTGGCTCCTTTCATCTCTGCGCTTGAACGTATAATTGCACCGCCAGTTGGGCAGTCACTGTTCGCTGTCGTCCGTAAACGGTAGCAGAAAAGAGCAGCTTATGCTGACTTTACTGTCGCCGTGGGATATGAGAGAAATAGTTATCAATAATTATCTTTACTGTCAGGATCTTCCGACCGAGCCAAGGCCGGATATGGGAATAGTACTTGTTACCGGCGCTAGCGGCTATATAGGCGGAAGGCTGGTGCCCGAGCTTATTTACAGGAAATACCGGGTAAGGGTAATGGTGCGGGCATATTCGAGTGAGTATGCCCAGCGCTGGCCAGGCGTGGAGGTAGTCGTTGCAGATGCGCTTGATATAGCCGGTGTACGCAAGGCCATGGAAGGCGTTGATACCGTATATTATCTTATCCATTCGCTTCTGCTGGGCCCGCTGGAATTTGAGCATGCCGATATCAAGTCGGCGGAGAATTTCAGGATTGCCGCAGAAGAGTGTAAAGTGCGTCGCATCATCTACCTCGGCGGGCTGGGTGATACCAATTACAAATTGTCACCGCATCTGAGGAGCAGAATGGCTGTGGCGCAAGAGCTTCAGCGTGGCGCTGTGCCGGTAACTGTTTTGCGGGCGGCAGTGATTATCGGGTCCGGAAGTGCTTCGTATGAGATTGTTTATAATCTTGTTAGATTGCTGCCGATTATTTTGCTGCCGGCTTTCTCATTCACACGTTGCCAGCCGATAGGAGTGCGAGATGTCATCAAATATCTTGTAGGAGTGCTGGAGAAAGATGAAACCGTCGGCTGCTGCTACGACATAGGCGGGCCTGACGTACTGTCGTATAAGGATATGATGCAGGAATTCAGCCGCATTTTGGGTAAGCAGTCGCTCTATCTGCCAAGTCCGGTCTCGAATATCACACTGTTTTCGTATCTTGCCAGCCTATTAACGCCTGTCCCGCATCATATCGTTAGGTGTCTGCTGGAAAGTATCACATATGAAGTCATCTGCAAGAATGACAGTATAAGGCAGATAGTGCCTTTACGGCTGATGAGATACAGGGAAGCAGTTGTTGCCGCATTGTCACGTGAGGAGCAGGATCAGGTATCAACCCGGTGGTCAGATGCTTACCCTCCTGCGCATGAGCTTTCGATGAAGCTTAAGGAACAGCCCGGGTCTCCAGAATATTCATATACATATTCCATGCTGACAGCCAGAGACAGCAATGTTCTGTTCAAGTCCGTATGTTCTGTAGGCGGCAGTGGGGGCTGGTTTCATAGTAACTGGCTGTGGCGGCTCAGGGGGTGGTTAGACCGGCTGATTATGGGCGTAGGCTCTTTGCGCGGCAGGCGGAGTCGTTCGACCTTGAGGATCAATGATGTAATTGATTTCTGGCGCGTTGAAGATATGCAGGAGAATCGTCTGCTTCTTCTGCGTGCAGAAATGAAACTGCCTGGCAAAGCATGGCTACAGTTCAGCATTGACCCAGAGCAGGGCATGAACAGGCTGACCGTTAAAGCTTACTTTTATACAAGTGGCATTATAGGCAGAGCTTACTGGCATGCCTGCATGCCTCTGCATGTACTGATATTCGATAATCTTGTAAAACAGATAGAAAAAAGAACTGAGTGATTGCGTGTTCTGTGGGCACATCTGTTCTTATATGGGTGGCACCGAATCGCAGTTGGGCCCTTGTTCCGTTTTGTTTGCTTGCTGATTATGGTGTGATTTGTTGTAATTCATCCGGTTATGAAGAAAAAGGTCAAATATGTCATGGTCATGACCACAGTTGCTTCGCGCAAGGATGCGGATGCAGTCGCCGGTAAGGTTGTTGCGAATAGACTTGCTGCCTGCGTTCAGCAGATGCCGGTTCGCAGTGTTTACAGGTGGAAGGGCAAGGTCGAATCCGCAAATGAGATATTGCTGACAATGAAGACGAGAGCTGGATTACAGGCGAAGCTGATTAGTTTCATAAAGACTATGCATTCATACGATGTTCCGGAGATAATCGCGGTTCCCATAGTCACCGGTTTCAGGGGTTATTTTGATTGGATTGATAAAGTAGTCAAATAAAGCAGAAATGTAATTAATGATAGACAAAGCAAAAGGTTCAGTAGGTTTAACGGAAACGAAAATTGTGAGAATATCGCTTCCGGAGGGCGGCTTGCAGCTAGAATGCGGCAAGCGTATCAAGGAGTTGGATGTTGCCTATGAGACATATGGCACTCTTAATGCCGCCAAAGACAATGCCGTTTTTATCTGTCATGCACTTTCCGGCGATGCTCACGCTGCGGGCTATCACGAGAAAGAGGGCGAGAATCCGGGCTGGTGGGACAATATGATAGGTGCCGGCCGTGGGATAGATACCAACCACTATTTCGTCATCTGCGCTAATATCCTAGGTGGATGCAAGGGGACAACCGGGCCCAGCTCGGTGAATCCTGAGACCGGTAAACCCTATGGTTCTTTGTTTCCTCAGATAAGTGTGTCGGATATAGTGGATGTGAATCATCTGTTGGTGCGTTATCTTGGGATTGATAAATTGGCAGGTGTCATTGGCGGTTCCTTCGGTGGGATGCAGGCCATGGACTGGGCAATTCGCTATCCGGATATGGTAGAGCGCAGTCTGTGCATAGCTTCTACTGCCAGATTGTCAGCTCAGGCCTTGGCGTTTGACATTGTAGGGCGCAAGGCGATCATGGCTGATCCCAATTGGCAGAATGGCGATTATTACGGCACGGGTAAGTCGCCGGACAGCGGACTTTCCACGGCCAGAATGATAGGTCATATCACATATCTCTCGCACGAGATGATGACGAAAAAATTCGGACGCGAAAAGAAAGCCGTTCCGGCCGCATCGGGTGGGAATGATAATGCCTTCGCCTCGGATTTTCAGGTGGAGAATTATCTTACATATCAGGGCAATAAGTTCATAGCACGGTTTGACGCCAATTCGTACCTGCACATTACCAGGGCGCTGGATGAGTTCGATTTGCTTTCGAAATACGGATCGCTGAAGGATGCCTTTGCTCCTATTAAGGCCAGAATGCTAATCGTTGCGTTGAGCACGGATTGGCTCTTTCCTGCTAATCAGGCCCACGATGTGGCAAAGGCACTACTTGAGGCAGGGAAGAACGTAACATATTGCAAATTGAATGTGCCCAGCGGACATGACGCCTTTCTTGTCGATGTAGATCACCTTTCCGAGCTCCTGCACGCATTCCTTCCGTGGATAAGGACTAAGCCGGACGACTATTATCACGGTCCGGAACGTACGCCGTCAAGCATGGTGATGAGGCGCGATTACGACTATATCACATCGAGAATAAAGCCTGGTGCCAGAGTTCTGGATCTGGGCTGTGGTGAGGGGAAACTGCTTTCGATCCTGTCAGAGCGTGTGGGCGCAAAATGTCTGGGTGTCGATATTGATCTGCACAACATGCTGCATGTCATTGATATCGGGCATGATGTCCTGCAGGGTGATATTGACGAAGGGCTTTCGATGATACCGTCAGGATCATATGATTATGCGATACTGGGAGATACCCTTCAGCTTCTGAGAAAGCCGAAGATCGTTCTTCGCGAGATGCTGCGCATCGCTGAAGAAGGTATAGTGAGCTTTCCCAATGTAGGGCGGCTTGCCAATAGACTGCATCTTCTCTTTTCCGGACAGATCCGTGAGGGATTTTCCATCCCTTCTGATTGGTACGAGACGCCGGGCATGCATCTTCTTTCTGTGCAGGATTTTATCGAGCTCTGTGCCTCAGAGGGAATTAAAATACTCGAGGTAACGTGCGTCGCAAATAAATGGTGGGGCCGGCTGTTGAGCCGGGTCGGGTTGTGCAAGTTGTTTGCCGAGCATGTGATGGTGAGAATTACAATGAGCAAGAAAAGAACGGAAATATGAGCAGGAAGACAGATTTATGAAGAACCTGAACAAAGTCATAGTAGAGAATATGGATAAAATGACGAAGTGCTGGTCGTGTCCGATCGGTGCTAATACTGAGAAGGGAATAAACCTGCCCGGTCAGCAGGCTATTCATCAAGTCGTAGATGATCTGGTGTCAGTCCTGTTTCCCGGCTGTCATGGTAATGAACCTGTCCCAGAAGCAAAGATGCCTGTGTTTATGCAGAAGAAGCTTGAGGAGGCCGCAAATGCGTTGACAGGGCAGATCAAGAGCTCGTTCGAGTATCAGTGTAAAACGGATCACGGCAAAGAGTGTTCCAAGTGCACGGATTGCATAGATAAGGCCGAACAGGTGGTGATTCATCTTGTGGAATCGCTTCCTGCGGTACAGCGTATCTTGCAGAGCGATATAATGGCTGCATACCAGGGAGATCCCGCGGCGCGTTCGGTAATGGAGATAGTCCTGAGTTATCCTGGCGTTTATGCCATTATGGTACACCGAATAGCGCATCTTCTATATGAAGAGAAAGTCCCGCTCATTCCAAGGGTAATGTCGGAGTACGCCCATTCTGCCACCGGGATAGACATACATCCAGGCGCGAAGTTGGGAACAGGGTTTTTTATAGATCATGGAACGGGTGTAGTGATAGGAGAAACCTGTGTGATCGGTCAGAACGTCAAGCTTTATCAGGGCGTTACACTGGGCGCAAAGAGCTTTGAGCTGGATGCAAAAGGCAATCCTGTAAAAGGAATCAAACGGCATCCTGATGTAGGCGACAATGTCGTGATCTATGCCGGCGCTACGATACTCGGAGGCGAGACGAAAATAGGTAATGGCAGTGAAATAGGCGGCAATGTGTGGCTCACACATTCTGTGCCTCCGAATTCCAAGGTCTATAACCAACAGCCCCAGCCATTGGTTCGCAGTCATGAAGGTCAGTCATAGTGCGTTGTCGAAAAAGGCAGAGCCGATCTTATATCGGTAGTCTGGGCTGTATGAGGTAGCGCTGATAATAAGAACAGATCGGAACGAAACTCGATGGTTGCGAAGAAGAAAACAGAAGAAGATGCAGGTGGCGAGCTGAGGCTTTCTCCCGGAATACTTGTTCTTGCCGACAAACCTGCGGTAGACGCTGTTATGGTCGCGGCCGCAATCGCCTCAAAGAGTCCCGGCGGTTTGGTAGTCACCTGCGCAGCTCTTTCTGTAACGACTCCCATGGGGCAGGCACAAAAATCACAGCTTTCCGGGGTGGGTGTCGACGCAGGCCTGCACAGTTTTGCCTGCTTTGATGATATCAATGACCAGGAATTTGATGTTGTGGTTGTCCTATC
>CAMCYG010000008.1 GCA_945883775.1 Victivallis vadensis | reverse complement strand
GCTGATGGGACGTCGGCAAAAACGTCAAGTATCTCGGACGCTTTCATGCCTTCAACTGAGCCGCCGAACAGGACTTCGCTGGCCTTCTGGGCTGACTTCAATCCGGCATCGCCATGAACGAGCCTTGTGACCTCTTCGGCCAACCTGCGCTGTGCTTCACGTTTCTCAGGCGCTGTTTTTATCGTTTCAGCAAGGGCACTAATCTCATCCATACCCAGAAATGTATAAATCTTCAACAGCTTAACGGCATCCGCATCTTCAGTCCTCAGGAAAAACTGATAAAACGCAAAGCAGGACGTTTTACGACTATCGAGGTAGACAGCGTTACCCTCACTTTTACCGAATTTCTGGCCGGCGCTGTCGCAGACTAGAGGGATGGTCAGACCATACGCCTCAACGCCTCGCAGTTTTCTCACCAGATCGGTGCCGGCGGTTATATTACCCCACTGATCCGAGCCACCAATCTGTAGAACGCACTTGTCTGCATCGTACAGCTTCAGAAAATCATAAGCCTGCAGAAGCTGATAGCTGAATTCGCAGAAGCTCATGCCCGTCTCGCTATCGAGACGCTTCCTGACGCTCTCTTTGTTCAGCATGGTCCCCATCCTGAAATGCTTGCCCACATCGCGAAGAAACTCGATAAAAGTATAATCCTTGAACCAGTCATTATTGTTAACAATCTGCGCAGGCACAGAAGGATGATTGAAGTCCAGAAACCTCGAAAGATTCTCTTTGATTCCTGTGAGGTTCTTTTCTACCTGATCGGGCGTCTGAAGGTTCCGTTCGGCTGATTTACCTGATGGGTCACCGATCATCCCGGTTGCACCGCCGGCAAGGGCAATGGGACGATGCCCGGCGTTCTGAAAATGCTTGAGCGCCATTATTGTAACCAGATTACCTACCTGCAGGCTGTCAGAAGTGGGATCAAATCCGGCATAGAGAGTTACACAGCCGGAAGCCAGGCGCTTCTCCAGCTCGGGACTGGTAACATCCTCTAACATTCCACGTTCCCTCAAAATCTCGATGATGTTCTTCATTGGTGCGGCATAGTAGCCTGACTACTTATGCCATCTCAAGGAAATTGTAAGGTGGGGCCCTGATCAGACTGATCGGACTGACCAGACAGATATGACTGATCTAATAAAACAGAAGGGGCGCATCTTGCGATGCGCCCCTCTGCAAACGGTATCATTGATACCGGTATGTTCATCACTTACTTCTTATTATCGCCAGGCCTCCACTCCTCGCCCTGACTTTCCTCGGCACCCGCGAGTCCGAACGCCTCGTCGAAAGCGCCCGCGAGATCTACCATATCCTCACCCGGCCTCAAGGACGCGATCATCTCGTCCTGATGCTTGATGAATTCCTCTTCCGGCAGTGAAGCCGCCTTGATGCTAAGGCCGATTCTTCTCGCCGCCTTATCAATCTTGACGATTCGCGCCTCAACATCCTGTCCTACCTGCAGTACATCGCGCACCTTCTCCACATGGTCCGGGCTGATCTGCGAGATATGCACAAGACCGTCAATCCCTTCCTCGACCTCGATGAAGGCACCGAACGAAGCTATCTTCGTAACTTTGCCCTTCACAATCTGGCCGGGCTTGTAACGGCTCGCAATGTTACTCCATGGATCGTCCGAAGCCTGCTTGAGTCCAAGACTGATGCGCTTGTTATCCGCATCGACTTCGAGAACCACTGCATCGACGGAAGCACCCTTCTGGATGATCTCGGACGGATGATTTACCTTACGCGTCCAGGACATATCCGAGACGTGTATCATACCGTCTATGCCATCCTCGAGCTCTACGAATGCGCCATAGTTGGTGAAGTTGCGAACCTTGCCGGTTACTCTGGAGCCGACCGGGTAACGGTTCTGAACCGTGTCCCAAGGATTGGACTCTGTCTGACGTATACCAAGCGCTATCTTCTGCTCATCCTTGTTGATGCTGAGGACTACGACATCCACCTCATCTCCAAGCGACAACACATCAGACGCCCTTGCAACACGCTTCGTCCAGGATATCTCGGAAACGTGTACCAGTCCTTCGACTCCGGGCTCTATCTCGACAAATGCGCCATAAGGAGCCAGATTTACGACCTTGCCGCGCAGACGACTGCCGACAGGGAACTTCATATCGATATCATCCCAAGGATTGGTGCTTCTCTGTTTCAAGCCAAGCGATACGCGCTCTTTCTCGATATCTATGCCGAGGATAACGACCTCTATCTCCTGTCCGACCTTCACCATCTCGGACGGATGCTTGATCCTGCCCCAGCTCATATCGGTGATATGCAGTAAGCCATCCATACCGACCAGGTCCACGAACACACCAAACTCGGTGATATTCTTGACCGTGCCCTTGCGGGTCTGACCGATCTCGATGGTCGAGAGCAATTCCTTGCGCTTGCCCTTGATGCGCTCTTCCATCAGCTCCCTGCGGGAAACTATGATATTCCTGCGCTCAAGGCTGATCTTGATGACCTTGAATTCGTAACGATTGCCGACATATTGATCCATGTTATGCACGGGTATGACATCGATCTGGGAACCTGGCAGGAACGCCTCGACTCCGTCGATATCGACAATAAGACCGCCGCGGACCTTGGTGACCACTGTGCCCTCAACCACACTGCCCTCCTGGCAACTGGCCTGGATCTTGTCCCAACGTAATTTCTGATCGGCTTTCTGCTTGCTCAGCACGACCATGCCGTTCTCGTCCTCTATCTCAGCTAGCAGGACCTCGAGAATGTCGCCCGGCTTGACCTCGGATAATTTTGCAAATTCATTGCCGGGAACTACGCCTTCCGACTTATAGCCAATGTCTACAAGCACTTCGTTTGAGCGTACTTCCAGCACTTTACCTGACACGATCGAACCCTCAGTGAAGTTCTTGAGAGTCTCTTCGTACATCTTGAGCATCTCGGCCCTTTTGTCAGCGCCATACTGCGCCGGATCGAGATTTACCTTCTTTTTCTGTGTTTGTTCCATGTTTAACGTATCCGCCCCTTATAAACGCCATAAAGCATCATTAAGTGCTTAGCGCAGGGAGGATTCCTTTCGACGCGGGGATTCCCGCAATTTGTTAGGTTGTTATTATTATTGCTTCCTGTTTATCGTACCCCCAGGCACGCAGGCGCAAGTTACTCCATGACAAACAAAACGGGGCTGAAACTATGATAATAGCCTGTCTTATGCAAGCATTAAGATAGGAATATTTCGCTATCCCCTATTCCCTCACTACTGATTCGTACAATTCCAGCGGCAGTCCGTCAGGATCGGCAAAAAAGACGAAGCGCCGCTTCGTGTACTCATCCAGCCTGATGTCCTCCACCTTGAGACCAAGGGCTTCAAGATTTGCCTTCCAGTGCAAAGCCACACAACAACTCGCCATAGTTGCAATTCAATGAGGTATAAACGGAAGTCATTATTCATCCATACAATTCAATTGATTTCAATAACAAATCCTGTACCGTACATCGCATGGGTTGGCAGGTTTTATATTTACGGCCAAAAACTGAGAAAAAAACGGCAAGATACTGCTCGGTCATGAACATCGAGCATTACCTCCCTTTGCGCAAGAAAACCAAGGTATTCCAGCGCCGCAAGGTCACAACGATGATTCCTCTGTTTCCCGGCTACATTTTCGCACTCATCGAACCCACCCTTTTAGACGGGCTAAAGAGAAGCGATTTCGTCCTTAGATTCATCGCACCGGAAAATGAAGAAAGCCTGCTGAAAACCCTTAATCAAATTAAAACCGCCATCACGGTTGATCCTGAAATGGGCGCAGCAGAGAAAATCAAGAAAGGAACCAAGGTAAGGATAATCAACGGCCCATTAGCCGGCATTGAAGGGGAAGTGTCATCGCTTAAAGGCAATATCAAGGTCATGCTCAACGTCGATATCATCGGCAAGGCGGCCGCAGTTGAGACAACTCGCGAATGCATCGAAGTTATAGAACAGTAAAGAATTATATCCGATGATAAAACTCAACGCCTTTCTTTTCAGCCCAACAAGCACGTTCCTCAAAGCTTGCCTTCTCGCCAGCTTTGCCTTTTCGCTTTTAGCAGGTACGACCTCAAACGCTGAAGCTGGAAATAAAGAACCAGCCCAGCCAAATCCTGCCGCCATGACCTTCGGCAATTTCACAGGCACCACAGCCGAACTAGTCCCTGAATGCTCCGTACCGCTCAAAATGACTATCCACCGCACTTATGATGAATCTGAAGAAAGCTTCTGGGACGGTGAAGTGACCAACTACAAATCAACGCCCAGCACAACGCTCAGGATCAGCCTATACGTTTACAGATACTTCCCCAATCCTAAGTACTGCAACACGCCGGAACTTATGGCTAGCGGATGGATTAATAAATACACCACCGCCTTTAATCAAACCCTTGGCGACTACGATGACAGCCGCGGCGTGGGCAATGGGGACTTCGCAAACAAGAAGAATTGGACTGTAAAACTGCTCGATCAAAAATGGCCCGAAGAGATAATTAAGAGCTATACCACACGTTACGAATCAAATCTTGGGGTCCCAGACATGGAGAAGTTTCTTCAGGACAATCATCACTTTACTGAATTCGAGGTGCATCACCTAAAAGACAAACAGATTTTTAACCGTTTCTCTATTCAGGCCGGCAATGTGCACATCCTGGCCGTTTGCAATGCCTTCAACATCGCCCCGATCAAAATGAGGCCTATTGTTGAAAAGATGATTGCCCGTCTGCCGAGGAACGGAGAGATTCCGTCTCCTTTCAAGCTGACATTCAAACCATCACAAGTCATTGATCTTTCGTTCTGCCAAACCTGGATTAAAGGGAAACCTGCGGTCCTGCGAGCGGGACTGGAATGGGAAGACCCGAAGATACGTGAAGTCGAAGCAAAAGTGCAGTTTTTCTGTAACGGCAAGCCTCTATCAGGCGGAGCTGGCGGAATGAACATCCCTGCCGATGGCAAATTCATCTTCCAGTCTTTCTTTGCAAAAGAGAAAACTGCTGCCAAGCACCGGCTGTCTCAAGACACTGCAAATCTAATCTTCACGCCGAGCACAACCGGTAAAATTCAGATCTCCGCCGAAGTAACGCCTCTATCGGTCGACGGCAAACCCCTGCAATCAGCCAAAACATTAAAAGCGACGGCTGAAGCCAATGTAGAGGAACGATGCAAAATCATCCGTTTCCATTTCATGCCGATTGCAGTAGGAGAATGGGCTGGTAAAGACCGGATGGATGATGGCGAATTTCTATCCGCGGTCACCGCCCAGCGGGAATTCATCTCTTCAATGCTACCACTGCCGCCGGACCAGGTTATTACCTATGGGACTTCCACAATGCTAAAGCCAGAGTCCGCTCCGGGAGAATTGATCTCCGGCCAGACACGATCAGGCTTACTGGCGCGACTTCAATCAATATACCAGCCGGGCCAGGTGGATATCGCCGTGGGATTGGTGCCGGAAAAATGGCTGGGCGATATCGGCATAACCGAGCCGGCAAGATTTCCCAACGCCATTTTGCTGGAAATTGGTCAAATGTACGAACCTGCCCTTGCACACGAATATATGCATCTGCTCTGTTTTTCGCATTACCAGCCAAAAACCATTTCCTGGACAGATACCGCCGGAGTTTGCGTCACAAAGCCAACACTGTTTTATCGCAAAGACTGTATTTGGGGGCAGAACGCCAACACGGCACTGACCGAGATCATGAGCGAAGATATAGACCATGCGAACGCCATCTGGATCCACAAAGACAACTATCGCCAGCTACTGAAATTACTTCAGAACAATCAAGGTCTACAGACATCAGAATAAGTTACTTAATCTGCTTGTACCACTCTACGAAATTTCTGACGCCGGTTTCGACACTTGTTGTCGGCTTGTAGTCTAGAAGTTTGCGAGCCTTGCTGACATCGGCATTGGTCATTACAACATCGCCTTTCTGCATCGGCTGGCGATCCAGAACTGCTTTCTTGCCAAGGCTGTCTTCGATAAACTTCACAAGTTCGGTTAATTTGGTAGTGCGCGATTCGCCAAGGTTGAATATCTCGAACCCAAGATCACGATCTACGGCGGCAACCACCCCTTCAATAATATCGGTATAATATGTATAGTCACGTTCCGTACTGCCGTCACCAAAGAACGGGATCGGCTTGCCGCCGTCAATCAGCTTTGTGAATTTATGGATGGCCATATCCGGGCGCTGACGCGGCCCGTATACGGTGAAGAAGCGCAGAACGTTACTGGAAATCCCGTAAAGATGATGATAGTTGTGGCAATAGAGTTCCCCTGCCGCCTTTGTCGCCGCATAAGGGCTCACCGGTCGATCAATCACTGCAGTCTCCTTAAAAGGCACTTCTTTGGTATTGCCGTACACACTTGAAGAAGACGCAAACACAAGCCTCTTCATGCCATGCTTCCTCATTGATTCAAGCATGTGCAGAGTACCCAGGCAGTTCACCTGCTCATAAAGGAGCGGCTGTTCAATACTAGGCCGAACACCAGCCCTGGCTGCAAGATGGACAACCACGTCGAATTTATTGGCGAGAAACAAGTCATCCAGCAGGGACAGATCAAGTATATCGCCTTTAACGAATGAGACCTTACCGGCCTTAAGTGCGCAAGCAAGATTGCGCTCCTTGATCTTGGGATCGTAGTAGTTATTCATGCAGTCAAGTATGACAACGCTATCACCTCGACCAGCCAGCCGCTCAACAAGGTGACTCCCGACAAAACCCGCTCCGCCTGTAACAAGAATATGCATGGAAGATTTATATACCATAAGAGCGTCGTTTTTCAAGCAGTCATATTAAGTAGGCGCATTGCAGATCTGCCGGGGTTTGACCCCTGTGACCTAGTGTCGCAGGTGAACAAGACTGTTGCCCAAAGCAAATTAACCTTCGGGGTTGATTTGCCAACAGTCTTGTTCACCTGCCGGTCAAGCCGGCAGGGGTTCCCGGCAGAGCGGCAATACGCCCTTATTAAGTGGCATAAATATTTCTTTCAGCGCAATCTTATCTGTTGCGATGCAAGAAACATCCGGTATAAAGTCACCTTATGAGTAATGCATCCTTATTCCTGTCATTCCTCACCGGGGGGAAGGCTACCGTACCCGGCAAAGCCAAGGTGATAGGCGATTTTGACATCAAGCGATACGCAGGCCAGTGGTACGAGATCGCTCGACTTGACCACTCTTTCGAGAGCGGCCTCATCAACGCCAGCGCGACATACAACCTGATGGACAACGGACTTATCAAGATACTGAACCAAGGCTATAATCCGGAGAAGCGGATGTGGCGAAAAGCAATCGGCAAGGCAAAATTCGCCTCCAGACCGCAGATCGGCCAACTCCTTGTCTCCTTCTTTGGCCCCTACTTTACGAGCTACAACATCATCGAACTGGACAAAGCTGATTATAATTATGCCCTTGTCTGCGGATCAAACCTGACTTTTCTGTGGATAATAGCACGCCAGACGTCACTACCTGAGAACATCACGGCTCAATTAGTCGAGAAAGCAAAGGAGGCAGGATTCGACACCGATAAGCTTGTCTACGTCCAGCACGACCCGTGCGTACCGGAACCGCAGGATTTCTCAAGATTCTCGACCAAGTAAAAGATTATCATTTAGTATTAGCAAGATTCCAAGTATTTGTTATATTGCCTGCACATTGATCCTGCGCGGGAGTAATTCAATGGCAGAATGCAACCTTCCCAAGGTTGACGTTGAGGGTTCGATTCCCTTCTCCCGCTCCACTCTTAGACGGGTTTATGAACCTTTCGCTTGCCATAATACGGCTTACTGCTTACTATTTCCGTGTTTGTCTCTAATTTATTCTTATGAAAGAAAAAATATCAGTTTGTATTACTGCTGGAAATGAAGCAGCCAATATACGCCGTTGCCTTAACAGCGTTAAATGGGCTGATGAGATAGTAGTAGTGGACAGCTTCAGCCGTGACAACACCCCTAATATCTGCAGGGAATACACCAATCTGGTATATCAACACCGCTGGCTAGGATATATCGGGCAAAAGAACCTGATAAAAGATCTAGCCTCCGGCACGTGGATTCTCTTCATCGACGCAGACGAGGAAGTTTCAGCTGAATTGAGAGATGAGATCCTCAATGAATTCACGACAGGAAACACTGACAAATATGCAGGGTACGAGTTCCCTCGCATGGTCTGGTTCATGCAAAAATGGATCAAACACGGCGACTGGTATCCCGACGTTAAACTAAGACTGTTCAGAAAAGAACTTGGCACTTGCGGAGGAGAAGAACCGCATGACAAAACGACGGTCCATGGCCCGGTAAAAAGACTGAAGGGCAAGCTTAATCATTACACTTACAACGATATCTCCGACCAGATCTCAACACTGAACAACTTTTCTCTGATATCAGCAAACAGCATGTATAACAAAGGGAAAAGATTCATGTTAATAGATCTGCTGATACGCCCATTTTACAAATTCATCAAATGTTATTTCATCAAGCATGGATTCCTTGACGGTATGGCAGGTTATATAATCGCCCGAATCAGCGCTATTGGCGTCTTCATTAAATACGCCAAACTATGGGAAATCGAAGCAAGCAAGAAGAAAGCCGGTTAACGCAGCACCCTTGCCAGCCACTTAACGGGCGATGACCTTTCACCCATAGGATTAAATCGCACACTTGGCGAAATCAGCATTTCACGAGCCGAGACGGATGGATTACTGAAATCGAAATCATATTCAGCCAAAGTCGCATATGCCCCGGCAACCCCCTCTTCGCCGCGGAACGGCAATGGATCAGAACCGCAGATAATCTTCAGCCCCTTATTGCGACCATATTCCATTTGATCAGGAGTTCCCCAGAATGAGGGCCTCATTGATGAATCACCCAGCAGAAGGGGCTTAAGCGAATCATTATCAATCAGTCCACGAACCACATCGCCGCGACTGCCAAGCCATTTTCCAACACCCCACGCTATCACAGCGACACCTCCGGCCGCATGTATTTGTTTAACAACATCTACCGCAGGCAACCTGCCTTCAACATCAATAGAGCAAACCAGCGCAAGGATTTCCAGTCGCTCTGCCGTAACAATCTGCCGCCCATTAAACAGAAACAGCTCCCTGCCCATGCCATCCTTGATTGCAAGACAGTGCGTATCAACCTGCTTTAGCGTCATTCCTGGAACTCCGACCGTGCACAGCTCCTCAAACGCCTTGCCAACCTGAATATCTGTGAGAAAAGCCATCTTCCGTGCATCCGGATCCAGCTCCGCGAGCTTGCAGGCCAAAGCCGTGAACAAAGCAGGTATGTCGTAAAACGGATAAACATGGACATGAGAGTCAAATATCAATCTCATTTCAACCCCACTATACGCAGGCAATCAGCTTTCAGATCACGCGTCTTCAGCCGCTCGACCCTACAGCTCTGCGCCTCCAGCACTTCCCTCCTAAGCCCTTCATCAGAAATCATCTTATCCATCAGCTCTGCAAGAACTTTCGGCTGCAGGTTATTGTACATCACCCCTGCCCCGTTCATTGCCTCAGGCATTCCGCCGCAGTTACGAACGAGAACAGGCACACCGCTAATCATGGCATCTATAATCGGCTGACAGTAGCCCTCATGCCGGCTCGTACACACAAAAAGATCTGCTGCCTTGTAAAAAGCTGATAGCGATACGTCGTCAAGAAACCCGCAGAACGTAACATTCTGCAATTCCAACCTCGCAGCTATAAACCGCAATACAGCATAATATTTCGGACAACTCCTGTCAGAACCGACAATGAGAAGCCGACTCCTTCGGTTAATACCGTTATGATAATGGCCAAACGCACTTATAAGTTCCTCTATGCATTTATTGGGAGCAATCCTGCCCACATACAATATATTTGTCAGCCTGCGGTCCGGGGCGGGAACCTGCTGTGGCAGTTTAGTCCCGGACTTGTGGAAATACTCGTCCAGAAGGTGAACCACGTCGACATTGCTCACGCCCAGCTCCCTGACTTCTGCTGCATTATATTCAGATACGCATACCACCCTGTCAGCTTCTCCGGCAACAGACCTGAGCATATGCCTGGCTTTATCCAATTGCACCGCCACGGCGTCATCAAAACCCTGAAAATACTCTGCAGGTGTGATGTTGTGGTATCTGACTATCTTTCTGCATTTCGCGGCAAAATAAGCTTCACTTGCGCAGGAATCTATTGAGTAATGAAACAGGACTATATCATCAGCAGACGCCTGCATATACTCCATCGACTGGCATTGCCCCAACAAAGTACGACCTATAGAATTCTCCGGGGCATATATCCCGCATTCATATCCACTGATCCGGAGAGCGGCGGCAATCTCACTTGCCTCGCGAGAAATAGCGTCCCCATCAGCAAATCCTGCAACTAATTGGTGTATCTTCACTGCCTGCTTACTCCACGTTTTCTTTGACCCAAGCGTCTATGCCCATTCATTTCTCATCTTTATTTTCGAGCATCCTCAACCTCTGCTCAAGATCATTTATCTTACGCAAATATTCTGCCCGCTCGAATTCCATGAGATAATAAAGTTGAGTATTTACTGCGTTCTGCCTGAAAGCAAACCAGTTATGCTGATAAGAGAGCAATGTCCACAGAAAACCGCGCAGCCAGCGCTTCAGCCCGGCCAAAAGGCCAGATCCTGCAGAGGGAACCGCGAAAAGTGAAGAATCCACTTCCAGCCTCGCACGAAGAAGCTTCATATGGTCATCCGGTAAAGTCCCCTTCCGCGCAGATCCAGCCAAACCCAGAACTGGATTCTCGCATGCGGCCAATTCCTCATACTTACCGGCTGACCTCCTCGCAGACGCCTCCGTCAGCTGTCTCCCAATCTCAGCTGTTCTGTCATTTCCGTTTATCTTAATTTCCATACATGACCCCTGACGACACAATGCATTATCGTGCCTTACGCTCACCAAAATGTCGGCATACATTACCCGACCCGCTCATACATTTAAAGCACTTAAATCAGGCGACATCGAAACACAGAAATGCATGTACAAACCAAACATAAAGCGTAACATGGGGATAGTGAGAAATTACGATTATGGGATTATTGGCAACTGCACCAGTGCTGCACTTATATCCAGCGATTGCAGCATTGACTGGCTGTGTCTGCCTTATTTTGATTCGCCTTCACTGTTTGCTCGTATACTTGACTCAGGCAAGGGTGGTTTCTTCAAGATAACCGCCGACAACATACTGGACATACAACAGTCATATATCAGACACACCGCAATCCTGCTTACCAGATTCAGGACTGCAGAAGGCGTTTTTGAAGTGCGTGATTACATGCCGCGTTTCATGACACAGCGAAACGAGCATTACTGCCCGTCAGAACTCCAGAGAAGCATCAGGATTACCGATGGTGACCCAATTATCAGGGTTGAATTGTCAGCCAGACCCAATTATGCAACAACCGACACAGAATACATATGGAACGAAGAATATCTTAAGATCGTGACAAAACATGGTGATTACAACAGTTACTACATCTACACCGACATAGATACGGACTACATCAAAACCGGAAAACCATTTCATATTAACAAAAGCGCTTATATTCTTTTGTCATATCACGAGAAGATAAGGCCTGTAGACCCTGACAGGATTTATACAGAATATGAGCGTACAAAAAGCTACTGGCTGGCCTGGTGCGCCAGAACTATCCTCCCGGATATGCACAGAGATATGGCGCTGCGGTCAGCCATAACACTCAAACTTCTTTCTTACAACAAGACCGGTGCCGTGATAGCAGCACCCACCACCTCACTCCCTGAAATCATAGGCAAGGACAGGAACTGGGACTACAGGTACAGCTGGGTTAGGGATGCCTCGATGATAATCGAACTGTATGCGAGAATGGGTCACGCAAACCTCGCCAAACACTTTCTGGACTTTATACTGAACCGGATGCTCCTAAAAAAAGAGAACATATCCGTCATGTACGGGATCCATGGGGAGAAAGACATCAAGGAAGTGATTCTCGATCATCTTGAGGGTTATGAAAATTCGAAGCCGGTACGTATAGGCAACAGCGCCTTTACTCAGACACAGAACGACCTGTATGGTGAACTGTTGTCTGCCATATTTAACTATTTCACCTCCAATCATGGGCAGGAGATGCACCATGACCAGGAGCTATGGACTGTCGTCAGAGCGATGGTTAATAATGTAATAAATATTTGGCAAAAGCCTGATGACGGCATATGGGAGTTCAGGGATTGCCCCAGACATTATGTACACTCCAAACTGATGTCCTGGGTAGCGATGAACAAAGCATCAAAAATTGCCACCATGCTGAACAAGGGGAAATATGCACGCAAATGCCTGTCAATTGCCGAAGAAATCAAGAAAGACATCATCGAGCATGGCTGGAATCCGCAGATTGAGGCCTTCAGCATGTACTACGGCTCCGACAATCTGGATGCAGCAAATCTTTTGATGCTGCACTACGGATTCCTTCCCCCCAGTGACAAGATGATGACAAGCACTGTCAGACAATCGTATGACCGGCTTGTAAAAAACAATTACTGCATGCGGTATACACAGCCAGACTCGTTCGGAAAACCTACCAGCGCCTTTATAATCTGCACATTCTGGATGATAAATGCGCTATACTTGACCGGCGAGAAAGACAAGGCAAACGAAATGTTTAGCAATATCCTGTCGAAAGCCAACCATCTTGGATTGATGAGCGAAGCGATTGATACGGTTACAGGCAGGCTTACCGGCAATTTCCCTCAGGGATATTCACATCTCGCCCTTCTGCAGACGATATTTCTGATAGGCACAGAATACAACTGGCTTTCAGACTCAGCAATAATGCGACCGGCAATATTGCCACTATAGCTCCTTGTCACTGCAAGCCATATCCTACCAGGGTTTACATGTATGCGACACGAATTGATCCATTTGGACATCCGGCACATCAATGAAAATAACGCCCGTTGAGCAGCAGATGTGCCACTATGCTGACTGCATACCCCAAAGCAATAGCCCAACTCCATTTCAGATGAGCTCCAAAAGTGTAGACACCGCGGGCAGAGCCCATCAGGGCCACTCCGGCGGCAGATCCGATGGAAAACAGGCTGCCGCCAACACCGGCGGTGAGCGTCACCAGCAACCATTGACCATGAGACATTTGCGGATCCATGGTTAGCACCGCGAACATGACCGGAATATTGTCGATTACCGCTGAAAGAAGACCTACCAGTACATTGGAGGTAGTATGCCCCAGACCATCGTACAAGAATCCGGACACCACGGCCAGATAACCGAACTGACCCAGACCTCCAACGCAAAGGATTACACCGTAGAAAAACAACAATGTATCCCACTCGGCCTTGGCAATTTTCCTGAACAGATCGAAGGTGGAGTGATTGTGACCGGTTAGGTCCAGAGGATTATCGCCGCTGCGCAGGCGTCCTTCTACCTTTTTCAGGTAGTAGGAAAAGAAGGCAAGATATCCCAGTCCGAGCATCATTCCCACCGCCGGCGGCAGATGCAGGAAGTTGTGGAACGAGACTGCAGTGGCAATGGTCAACAGAAATAGCGCCATGATGCGGCGCGCACCGAGCTTCATGCTGACTTCTGCACCGCAGACCAACGGTTTTTCCTTTGATACCGCAAAACTCATACAGACCGCCGGAATCATCCAGTTTATGACCGACGGAATAAAGATGGCGAAGAACTCAAAGAAGCTCACCTTCCCCTTCTGCCAGACCATCAGGGTGGTTATGTCGCCAAAAGGCGAGAACGCCCCACCGGCGTTTGCTGCGACCACGATGTTGATGCAGGCAACCACCACAAAACTTTTGTTGCTTCCCCCAACCGCCATGGCGACCGCCCCCATCAATAGAGCGGTGGTCAGATTATCTGCCAGCGGCGATATGACAAAAGATAACAGGCCGGTCATCCAGAAGACCGTACGCAGGGTAAAACCCTTGTTGACCATCCAGGATCGCAGTGTGCTGAACACGTTGCGTTCTTCCAAAGCATTGATGTAAGTCATGGCCGCCAACAGGAAGAGGAAAAGTTGCGCGTATTCGGTCAGGTTGTGAAGTATGGCTGCATGGGCATGGTCCGGCTTGCCGAGCGCCTGATAGGAGAGAGCCACCAGCACCCAGATTATCCCGGCGGCGACGATTACCGGCTTGCTTTTGCGAAGGAGGAGCTTTTCCTCCATGATCACCAAGGCATAAGCCATAATGAACAGCACTAGGGCAAAGATCCCCATGCCGCTTCGTGTCAGATCCTGAATATCACCTCCACCTCCCGAAGCAAAAACTGATTGAACTGAAAAGAGTGCAACTAAAGTCATATAGAATTTCTTTTTCATGATGTTTTCCTTTTTCATATTATGGATACAGAACTGGCCAAGTTCGATTCGTGGATAGCCCCTGAATGCAACCATGCACTTGCTTTGGCCCTACTAACGGGAGATCTGCCAATCCAAATGTATATATGTTCCACAGAAACGCTAGGACTTCGGCCGTATTTTTTAGCCTGTAGCCGGCAGCGGTCTGCTTCCCGGTTCCAACATGTATGGAGACTCCCTTGCCCTTCAGAGCCTCAAAAGCGTGTTCATCAGTTTTATCATCGCCGATGTATAAAGGCATGCATGGTGCAGGACATTTTGCCCCCTTCATACTGCGCAAAAGCCACTTCACCGCCCGGCCCTTGTTCCAGGTCGTCGCCATACAGAATTCAACGACCTTCTTTCCCTCTGTTTTCTTGATACATGAAGACGCTATATACGGTGCAGAGATTCTCTCCATTCTGTCAAAAAAGACCGGCAGGTCGCGATTTCTCACATTCCTGTAATGTACCGCAACAGAAAGATCCTTACTCTCTATATGTACACCACATATATCCTTCATAGCCACTGACACTTCTCTAAACAGCCTCCGCAGCTTGCTCCTGTATGCTACAGGAAAAACATGGTCCCAATTTATTTCATGACCGGAGATCCTGCAGCCATGGCTTCCAACATATACGGCGCCTGGCACCGCCACACGCTTTCTGACATCATCGATATCCCTGCCGCTTATAACAATCAGCCGAATCTCCGACTGAAGACTCAACCTCTTCAGTAATTCGCGTGCACCAGGAGGGAGACATGCCTTTGCGGGAATGGATACTATTGGAGCAAGCGTTCCATCGAAGTCCAAGAAAAGAAGAATCGTTCTCCTTCGCAGAACCTTCCTTATCCCTGCCCATTCTCTTAGCGCATGTTTCATCAACCAGCGCCTGTCATTATAAGCTCCAAGAGTTCATTTACGCGTCCTTTCCCCTTATCGCGGTCAATTCGGTAATAATATTACCTGCCCATTTATAAATGTTATTCGCTTTGATCGTATTCTTCATGCTGGCCAGACGAGCCCTCTTTTCACTGTCGGGCATGTCAAGTGCTACCTTGATACTGTCGGCAAATTCTTCGGTTGCATACGGATTGATAAGCACGGCCTGGGTAAGCTCTTTTGCCGCACCCGTAAACCGACTTAGAATCAAAACACCTGCCGGTTCGCTTTTCGCAGCAATATATTCTTTGGCAACAAGATTCATGCCGTCATGCAGCGAGCTTACTATACAGATATCCGCCATGAGATAATACGGAAGGATTTCTTCCTGCGAGAAGTGGCGCTTAAGATAAATTACCGGCTTCCAGCTCCCATCAGAATGTTTCCAGTTGGTCTTCTCCACAAGCTCATCCACCTCTCCTGCAAAATCATGATACCGCTTGATGTGAGTCCTGCTGGGAGCCGCAAGCTGAACAAATGTAAATTTATTCCTGTATTCGGGATACTTCTCAAAAAACCTGTCCACGGCCATAATGCGCTCGGTTATACCTTTGGTATAATCAAGTCTGTCTACACCAATGGCAACTATCACATCCTTAAGCCCCAGTTCATTACGAATTTCCTGAATTCTCGCAGACTCGTCAAACGCGATAGGCATCTCGACATTATCATCAACACTTATCGGGAATGCCTTGATGGATGTCTCTTTACCAAAGCGTATGACTTTGAAGGATTCCGTATCCACACGCGATTCCAGAAGCCTGTTGGCAGTATCCAGGAAGTTATTGCAGTGCATCTGGATATGAAAACCTATCAGGTCACAGGCAAGCATGCCTTCAAGTATCTGCTCCTGATAGGGACATGTTGAGAAGACTTCCGGATTGGGCCATGGAATATGCCAGAAAAGAGCAATTGAAGCATCAGGCCTCTTTTCCTTGATCATCTTGGCGATAAGAGTGAAATGATAGTCCTGAACAAAAATAAACGGCTTTGTGGCTGGTAGTTCCGCGAGGACACTGTCGGCAAATTTCTGGTTAACCTTTTTGTAGTCCTGCCAGTCGGTCTCACGAAATACTGGTCGCGTATGCGTTATATGGCAGAGCGGCCACAGACCCTCGTTGGCAAATCCGTAATAATAACCCTCCTCCTCTTCCTTGGTCAGCCACACACGTTTAAGTATATATCTGTCATCCTCAGGCGGAACACCCAGCTTGTCCTTTGAATTCACAAACTGGCGGTCTGCGTTTCCCGAACCGTGCCCTACCCACATCCCTCCGCATGCACGCATAATGGGATCAAGCGCCGTCACAACACCTCCGGCAGGCCTGATACATATCGGTTTAACACCATCTTCCTTCTTGATGTGCATATATGGCTCACGATTTGAGACTATGAACAGGGAGTTCTCTCCAAGCCTGGCCTGTACAGTATCCCTGAGTTTTGCCTCCGTCCACAACTCGTCTTTTTCAACACGTTCAGTAGCCTTCTCAGAGAAAGCCTTACGCGCAACCCTGAGGCTAAGCGCAACTTGCTCAACTTCACTCGCCAACTTCCCAAGTTCATCTGATTCTCTGAGCGCATGCGATATGTCGATTTCCCCACGCTGAAAGTTCTTGAACCATTCAGTTAGCCTGATTACCGGCAGAGTGAATATCTGTCTCTGTATCAGGAACATGATAAGGACGATGACCACCAGAAGCGTGATCAGGGTAATGCTCAGCCTTTTCCATCCTTCATTAAGGGAAACAAGCATATAGGAAGTGTCATACACAACTTCTGTGACGCCCAACATATCACCTTCATCGTCCTTGATTGGCAGAATGTGGCTATAAGCTGAGTATGTCCCGAACTGCTCCATGGCCCCTCTGGGCGCTTTCTTTATAAAAGCTTCCTTGATATAAGCCTTCTCTTCGCCAGCCCAGGCTGCTATTCGTTCGGTAACAGCAAGGACCTTGCCTTCTTTATTGTAGATCACACAGCCCTGCAGCCGTTCCCTCTTCTGAAATATCTCCACAAGACGGGCAGCGCTCTTCGTGTCATTCTGCAGTAGGATCTGCTTGGCGGAGAGCTCCAGCGTTTCATTTACAGCAACGGCTTTCCTCCTTACCTCATCTACCAGCCTCCGCTGCTCGCTCCGGATCTGCACGACACCCTGCACGGTAAATGCTATAGAAACAATCATCAACACCGGCAATATAAGCAGCAATAATCTCTTCATAAACCTCCCCGGCAAAGCATCAGGATTTCCGCATGCCTTACTTTAATATAAACCACTACATACCTAGTATCAGTTGCCTTCAAAGCTAAAGGATTAACCCGCAGACTTTTCTAAGATTCATGAATACCCGTGACCCGTCATGCGCTCAGCTAATCGCATTATAATCCCACCCATATGGTTGACGCCGTCTTAAACAGAATCTTGTATGGGACATCAGAATATGAATGATACAGCAAAGAATGATGCAGACAGGACAATCAATGTGACCGCATATCTGGCGACGTGGGTCATAGTCGCTTTTTCGCCAAAGACAGTCTCCCCATGGCAGACGGCAACATCGACAAGGCGGGTTATCGCAGCTAATGACACAAGAAGCCAGAATATGGCCATCGATATCGCATCAGGGCTTGTCTGCTCAATAAGCCGGATTCCGACTATGAATATCGAGAACGGAACCACAGCCATCCACATCAATCTTACAACAAACCCTATCAAACCGGAACTTCCGGACTTTTCCATGGCGACCTCCAATTACATTAATTGTGTAATGGCGGCCCGACCATTAGTTGCCTGCAAGGCTCATACAGAGCCAAGCACCCTTTGATAAGTGCAAAATAGTTCACATAACACGATTAGTCAACAGCAACAGGAGAAATACTTATGATTTTCAGAAAGCACGAACAGAGAAATTTATCACCGGAAGTCTTCGATATCCGCGCTGAGAAGTTCGCCGGCAATATCTTCCAGTGTGACTATGCCGACACAGCGACCTTGCTCATCAACGACGGACAGCAGATGCTCCTTGCGCTCTAGCATCGTCTGAAGAGCTGCCATAAGAGTGTCGCTCTGCTTGACGCTGTGGATCGGCGCGGCATGCAGCATAAGATCGGCGATATGCTCACCTGAGGCAGAAAGCGCCTTCTTTATTGTTATAAAAGCATTTATATCCCTTGCGTCACGAGAGGAGCTGACAGGAAAACGGGAATGCCCACTTTCCCTTGCAAGCGCCAGCACCGTCTCAGGCGTATCGCCTTTGCTTACAAACTTGATCTTCTCCGGCGGTATCATTGCACGCACGATCAATGTGTGGCTCAACCTGACAGCATTTATGATAATGTTCTCCTGGCTGAGGTTTATTGCCTTGCCGGATCGGGCAAGCGTTGCAAGAGTGATCAGATCAGCAGTCGTTATCTGATCCGACTCGCCTTCCGCGGTCAACCGCCTAAACATGAACTCGCTCATCTTTATGAATGGAGTCATGATGGTCGTGATTCCATCAAGTATCGGGCCTGCAACAGGTGCCAGTTGATTACGGAAAGTCACCCCTATGATTTTTGGCAATATCTCTGTTCCGAAAAGAACTACAACCGTAAAAAGCACTGAGAATATCCATATGTTATGCTCACCGTAAACTTCAGCAAATGCGCCGCCTGCCACTATTGCTCCGCCGGTATGCGCCACCGTGTTCAGCACCAAAATGGCAGTTATAGGCCTGGCAACATTCTTTTTCATCCGCCGCCATGCTTCCGCAGAACGCGGGCTTTTAGCCTGCAGTCGGTTTAGGGTTAAAGGGTTGAGACTGAGAAGCAGTGCTTCGGCCAACGAGCACATGAATGAAACCACTATCGCAATCGCAGAACTTGTTATAAGTATGCTCATCATCGTCATGATTTATCATTTAAGCATTAATCTCTTCCAGTTCCCATTCATAAGTTCCCGTTCAGAGAACTCCCAAATGACGATCCTGGTGCTCTTCAACCGGTCTTTATCAGCTTTCAGCTCAGTCCACAGCATTTCTCGGGAGGCAAAGGCACCGTCGTCATTTCTCAGGATCCGGTCCACGGGCAGACCGAGATGAAGGCTGATATGCTCTGTCAGTCCAGCGCTTTTCCCCCAGCCAAGTGACGGCATCGAGTATATATTGGCAAAACTATCGCCAAGGACCAGGACGGGTGAATTCCGATCAGACCGCCAGACAGATCTGCCGTCAGAGGAAAGCACGATATCAACCACCGCCATTTCCTTCTCCTCCTTGAGCGCCCAGGCAGGCATATTATGCATCCTTGCGGTATCGCCCTGATTATACACTTCGGCCTTCGCCACGGAATACCGCCCTGCTTCCGCAGGACCGCATCTGCCCTTTATCACTCCGGCAACATGCTTCGCCACAGCAGTCATCGTTTCCGGACTCCAATGTGTATCTGTCTTAAGATAAAGCGGCGCGTCTGACTTCCTCTTCAATGACGCCATTAAGCCATGCAATGGTACACACTCAACTCCCTGGGCTTTTGCACGCTCCAGGAACTGTTCGAATGAACTGTTATTGGGGATCTGCCCCGTCTTTTCAGCTTTGCGGCCCAGGTATTCAGGATGAACAGAAGGCTTGACCGGAACAGGAAGGAGCAGAAGGTCTATGCCGCGCGCCCGAAGAAAATCCCTAAACTCGATGATCGCCGGGAAAGGATCAGGCTCAACAGCCTCTGGCATTCCTCCGTCGGAATTCCGCCTCATTTTCTGAACCGAGGGCTCCATGAAACCCCGCCCTGTAACATAATCCACGTCGTCCCGGTAGTACAGCCAGCCGCGCCGGCCTGTATACACCTTCTCGTTTCCGGTCCTGAGCACCCTGCTGAACACAAACTGGGCCGGCGGGATCAACAGCTCAGACAAGAACGAGGACTCCTCCAGTCCGCTCTCATATTTCCTGATATTTCTGTTCAACAGCCTGTTGAACAGGAAAGCCCTGTCCGCTAACGATGCAACATCTGCCGCGTGCATTTCCGTGCAGGCTTCCTGTATGCATTCCCCTATCCTCAGGCTGTCAGGAAGCATCGTTGCTCTCCTGTCCGACATATGCTCCGCGATATCAATCAGACATTGAGCCACAGGGATTGCCGTTATGATCAAAGCAAAGAACACGACAAGAGCCCAAGCTGAAACACGCGAAATACGCGTCGCCTCCACATCCTGCCGTGCGGCTTCTTCCCTGCTGATATCTTGTCCGAAAGTCTTCATCAGAATATGAAATAAATGAACGGGTTATATTCCTGCGTAGTGAGTACTATTAAAGATATTACGAAGAGCACTATGACGGCTACTGTCTTACGGAAAGTAAGCACTCTGGTCCATTCCCAGGAACACGCACCACGCCAGGTCGCCCAGGCCCCGGCTATCATCGCAATCAAATAATACGGCCTGTAAATCAATGCCGTGACAATACCGTCAGCGCTTCCAGCCCCGGCACCGAGGAACATCCTGCCCAGATACTCAAGCGCCGAGGAAAGACTGTCGGCCCTGAAAAACACCCAGGTTATAAGCACCATCACAAATGTCCCGGTTATTTTCATAAAATCAGGCAGATTGCTGAGGAAACCCTGCTTCCCGTGCAGCCGTTCGGCGCACAGCAGAGTGCCATGCATGGCCCCCCAGGCAATGAAGTTCCACGCGGCGCCGTGCCAAAAACCGCCAATCAGCATTACAGCCATAAGATTGAAATATGTGCGCAGCGGCGAAATACGGTTTCCGCCCAACGGGATGTAAAGATAATCCTTCAGCCAGGTTGACAGCGATATATGCCATCTGCGCCAGAACTCAGTAATGGATTTCGAGCTATAAGGGCTGTCGAAGTTTTTGGCAAAAACGAAGCCCATCATCAAACCAAGCCCTACAGCCATATCCGAGTATGCGCTGAAATCGAAATATATCTGGAAAGCATATGCCACAGCTCCGTACCACGCATCTATGCAAGTCGACGACGATGCCCCGAATACGGTGTCGGCCACCTTCCCGCATGGATTTGCCAGAAGGACCTTCTTCGCAAGACCAACGGTTAGAAAAGCTATTCCGCGTGAGAAACCAGGCAGTGTAACCACCCTGTTCACGAGCTGCTCCGACACCTCCTTGAACCTGATGATGGGCCCGGCAACAAGCTGGGGGAACATTGAAACGAAGCAGGCGAAGTCAATGAAGTTGCGGAGCGGCCGGGCATAACCCCTGTAAACATCGATTGTATAACTCATGGACTGGAATGTGTAAAAGCTGATTCCAAGAGGAAGCGTCACCCGTATCATTCCACCAACCAATGCATCCGACAGCCCCATCGCCTGCAGAGCCGCAGAGACGTTATCAATGAAGAAGTTGAAATATTTGAAGAAGCCAAGAAGAGACAGATTGGCCGCAATGCTAACGATGATCATTATTCTCTGGCCGCGCGTGCGGGGAGTCCCAGGCTCCAACTGCGGGAGCTGGCCTGGTATATCGCTTGGACAGCCGGCGACAAGTGCGATGCCGACAAGGTAATCGATGACGGTGGAAAGCAGCAGGACAAGGACAAACGCTGCATTTGCCCACCCGTAGAACACATAGCTCACAAGGACGAGAAGCAGATTCCTGAACCGGCGCGGAGCGGCAAAATACAGAATGAGCGCCAGAGGCAGAAAGTAGAAGATGAATATATGAGAACTGAATACCATTACTTAGCGTCCTCGGATGAATAGTAAAGAGGCCAATCGCCCTGCTCAAAATCCATGACAACCCGCTCCCCTTCCAACTCAGGACTGGCTGAATACTCGACAATCTTCATGTCATATTCTTCACCGATTACTCGCTCAAACGGCACCTTCCGGCCTTCACGCATACCCCAATGCGCCACGCCTATCAATCGGTTATCAGGCAAAGTCTTGTAAAGGAACACCACAAGAACCTGCCTGTAGGGAAGAATGTCCTTCAGCTCAGGGGTCACCGTTTTCTTGAGGAGCACACCCCTGATGGCAACAGGAGGGCGCTTAGCCGCGTTAAGACCGGATCCTGACAGAGAGATGGGAGAGGTTGACGCAATCGCAGCATCAGCGCCCTCAACCCACAGATCCGGATAGATATCCAGACACTTGTCCTTGGTCACCCGAACAAACTTTGCAACCTTCGACAGATCATCACTGAACTTCGCCGCATAGACCTCAACACCTTTGCCACCGCTGCCGATCCTGTTCGAGCCACCCCCGCCTTTATAAGGCCCAGTCAGGACGAACAAATCTTTCCTGTTGCTCCATCTCGGGTGATAGACCTCGTGCCCACCGCCGCCCGGGATGCCGTTGATCGCCGTCTCGAACATTCTCTTACCATCCGGGCCGTGCAGAACGACATTGCGATGAGCACCGTCAAACACCCACATTAAACGGCTGTTATCAGGAGACATGCTTGTCCAACAACCCTTGCCGGACCGGATTAATGATTTGTCATTCAGATCCAGTAGTGCTGCATCCGGCCATGGTGTCAGCGCACAAGCCGATTTACCGTCAAAAGACAACTGTATATTGTCGACCGTCAGGTCTGTTTTATCCCAAACAGTCTCCTGCCTGGATGTATCAGCAAAATTAAACCTGAACAACGGACCGCCGGTATCCCTGTCATCCGACACTTCCCTCAGGGCATATACCCATGTTACACCCGTTACCGGATCGGCCCAGACCTCTACCGCCGCACCGCGAACAAGCTCCTTAAGCACCTTTCCGTCCCAGCCGACCCTATACACCTTACGTGCCGGCCAATCGGTGAAGACGATGTTATTGCCATCCGGAGTTATAAGAGGTTTGTGATAATTCCCAGGCTTATTGATTACTGGGAATTCCCGCCCCTTTGCGGTATCAATACCCATAAGGACCAGCTCATTACCCTTTCCGAAAACATCCGAGGCATCACCTCGAATCTGCCGGCACCAGACCACCTTGGCATGCGCACCGGCTATGTCCCTGACCTGTTTGACATTTTCAGAAGCCGAACAGCCTGTGACCGACAGCACAGCAGACAGAAAAATGTGTAATATGGATTTATACATGAAAAAACGACCGAATATTCTATTGTGGCATGTCACAAAGACGTACCTCCGAACTATTGACAAATGGCAAGCCGACCATTTTTTAAATCCCCTGCAAGATCAAAAAAGATCCCGAACCCTTTGATTTCAATTTAACAGTGCGCCTGAGATAGTCAAGCCATGTTGATTGGCGAGCAATAGAAGCCCAATCTTTGCCGATTACTGCCAGGTTGTGTAAGCAACATTACTGCGACGCTTCCCATCAATGGACACCCAGGCAAACGCCATTTCCTGGCCAGAATACGGGTGGTGTCCAGCAAAAGCTCCATAGCCTTCATCAATGTTCTCGGTCAGCTTGACAGATTGCCCGCCGGTCGAAATCCAGTCGAACTTTCCGCCGTACCAGGACCCGTCGCTTTGCTTCATAAACGCGCATGCGATGGCATTAGCCCAGTCACGAGTTGGCCATGAATCGTTCATCGTAAAGGAGAAATAGATCTTGTTGCCACTAACTCTCGCAGAACTAAGAGTCATGTCCACTGTGGTTGCACCAGGAAAAGCTTCTCCACCCCACTGAATCGCACCCCAGTCAAACCCATCCGACGAGGAAGTTACGGTTGCAGCGCCGGACGAAGAAGAAACCTCTGCGGAGGCCTGCTCCGTCGAGTTTGTATTCTGCCCAGTTGCCGCATCCGGCAATTCCACCTCGCAACCCATCACCAGCAACACTATCGGCAATATCATCCATTTATTCATTTGCGTATATTTTTCTTAATTGATTGTTAAATCAAAGCACCGCCACTACATACTTCCATGAATCCCGAACCGCACATACGGAGCGCCTTCCACTTCGACGTCATCACTCGAACTCGCAAAGGATATCGTCCGCTCGAATGCATACCCTCCTTCGATTGAAAGCATGGTAAACTCAGTCACCCCAAACTCAACTCGGCCAAAGCCACGGCCTTCCGAATACTGAATCCTCTCTCTCGCATCATCACCCATGCTGTAATCGGGCCACAGCGCCATTTGCGCACCAGTTATTAACCTAAATTCCCTGGAGGGACTGTATTCCACGCGGGTTTCCGGATAACCTATCTGCACCACCACATCATCCCTGTCAGACCAGCGGAACCCGAGAACCGGGTCCACCGTCTGCTGGAAATTCGGATAAACGTTTACTCCGGCATAGACCGCACTATCCCCCGAGAAAGCCATAATGCCAGTCAACCCAAAAGGAACAGAGAAAGATTCACCGTCCACCTGATCCACCACTGAATACAAACCAGGAGTTGCATTTAGCTCCATTCCGAATCCATTGACAAAACGCTGATTCCATTGAAAGTTGAATCCCGCGCGCATCAGGGGATAAATCTCAGATCCCTCGGTTAACTGAAGAGTCAGAACATTCATTTGCCCACAAATCTCGAACTCTCCTCCGGAATCATTTTCGATGTCCAGGCAACGGACCCAGGCATCCACTTCAGAAACCGAAATTTCGCCCCATCCCGGTGCGTCAGTAGGCGCTGTGAATATATAACCTATCTCTAGACCGGATAATGTTCTATAGGGCGTATCAAGAATCGGGCACTCACGTTTATCCAGATTACGAAAAGACGAGTCAGCCCCAAAAGCCAAAGAACCACCCAACCCGACAACAAAAAAAATCATTGTAAATATTCTCACACAGCACCCCCCCCTGAAAAACATTGGCTGGAATATACCCACAAACGAGAGCATGAGACAAGTTAACATATTGCCGAGGTAACATATTGCCGTTCGCATTTTCTTATGGATTGGATTGCAAATCTTTTTGCGCATAGTATAACTATATACGGCCGGTGAGTAATGGCTCTTGGTATTACACGCACTGGCTATTTCAAGGGACCAAACATTCGATACAATTGTATGATTGATCAAGAAAATAAGAGTCAAATGCCGCAAGCTGAAACGGCCGATATCGATACTTCGTCGGACGACTACGCCTCTCGATTTGCCGGTCCTGTGGGTGAATGGATGCTCTCTATTCAAGAGGATATCACCATGAGAATGGCTCAAGAATCCAAAGCCAGCTCAATCCTTGATGTCGGCGGAGGACATGGCCAACTCGCCATACCATTGTGCAACAAAGGGTTACACGTCACAGTCCTGTCCAGCGATGAAGGATGCAAGAAACGCATAACGAATATAGTCTCCTCAGGTAAATGTATTTTTAAGGTCGGAAATGTAATAGCCCTGCCCTTCCCGGATAGAGCTTTCGACACCTCTATATGTTTCCGGCTTCTGCCACACTGTAGCCAATGGCAGGTGCTCATAAAAGAGCTGTGCAGAACGGCAGGGAAGACCGTCATCGTGGACTATCCCACAACAAAGAGCATAAATATCATCGCCCCCATGCTATTCGGGGCAAAGAAAAAGATCGAAAAGAACACAAGGGAATGGCGGATGTTCAGCAGCCGCGAGATCACCGAGGAATTCAAGAAAAACGGATTCGAGCCATGGCTGGTCAAAAAACAGTTCACACTGCCCATGGCCCTGCATAGAGCGCTGAAGTGCACCGCTTGTTCCCGTCTGATGGAGTTTATTTGCAGAACAACAGGTCTGACCAGACTCTTCGGTTCGCCTGTAATCGAGACTTTCAGAAGGAGCGACCTCTTATGAGCGAGACACCTAACATCGCTTTCAAGACCAAGGACTTTACTGCAAAACCTCAGAGCATAAGCTCAAAAGTCGGAATGTATCTAGCCCTGAACTATGGCAGCATGTCGCTTCATAAAGCATTACTGGCTGAACTTACATTTCTTCTGCTCTCCGGCATAAAGACATCAGCTGGGTCTTTCTTGCGCAGGATTTGCTACCGGCCGTTTTTCAAGCAGATAGGCGCCGATGTTAATATTTCAGAGAATGTATCTTTTCGACATCCTCACAAGATTTCTATCGACAGCGGCACTGCAATCGGCCGCGATTGCCTCATAGACGCAAAAGGAGACACAAACGCCGTCACCATAGGAGCCGGTAGCATAATTGGAGACGGAACGCTCATCTACACAAAAGGTGGAGACATAAGAATCGGAAATCGCGCGAAGATTGCCAGACAATGCATGATTTTCTCCTCGAAACTGGTTCAAATCGGAAATAATGCAATAATCGGAGAGCGCTCACATATACTCAGCGGCGGCGAATACGACACCGCCAGCCGTGTTCCCTTCTGTGAACAGGACGGAATGTCCGACTGCAAGCCAACCATAGTCGGCACAAATGCACGGATAGGCGCCGATGTCGTCATCATGAACGGACGCACAGTCGGAGACGGCTGTTCCATCGGTGATAATTCGGTCGTGACAAAGGACATCCAAGCAGGCAAATCAGCCGCAGGCCTCCCCGCCCGGGCCACCTCGGAAATCACCATCAAGGAATGGTCCTCTACAAATCAGAAGGAAGAGCCACTCAGCTGCACAACCAACGCACGTAAATCAATCAGGACTGGCACAATAATTGCCCTATCACTGTTTATAACGATGGCAGTATGGTTCCTGATCACCTGGCCACTGCCAAAATACCTGTTTGATGGAATAACCATGTCATCACGCAACGTCGAGAAAGATAACGCCAGGATGATGATAAGCGGTGATCATCTTCAGCTTCTTTACAGATACTGGCTGTTTGCTGATGCGCTGAAAGGCGGAGCAAAGCCATACCATAATGTATACGAACTCAACACTGGCAATGACGACGAACTATTCGAAGTCAACCCCTACTATCTGCCATGGAGCGCGGTATTCGCCGCAGGGGAGCGAATTGCCGGACACGCTTTCGGCTGGAATCTGACAGTATTCACTTCTTTATGGATGGGCTATCTGTTTACGGTACTGCTTGTGCGCCGTTATTGCACATCCAGCCTGATGGCCTTTCTGGTATCATTGTTCGCGCTGGTACTGCCATATCGCCTTTTGACCATTTACATGGGCAGCCCAACAGGTTTTGCGATGGCCTTTGTTCCGATGCTCCTATATGGAGTAGACCTTGCCATCAGGGACAACAGACCATTAGGCGGTTTTCTTGCCGGATGTTCCGTCCTCTTCTCATTTTTCTGTGACGCTCATGTATTCTTTTTCTCAGCGCTCATAATACCCATATGGTGCATCACTGCACTGCTGACACGTGATCACGGCATATGGAAGACAAAAAAAGATTTTATTCAGACATTCAAAGCATTGCTTCCTGCCATTATCATCGGCTCTTTTGCGCTGGCCATAGGCTATTACGATGGCATTCAGAGTTCTGAGGGATCAATCATGGAAGGAGGCAGGAACATCAACGAACTCAATCGTTATTCCCCAGCTTTACAAGGATTTCTCAACCAACACTCAACCGCACTGAATAATCAGGTATTTATCGGATACAGCACCGTATTGCTTCTGGTACTCGGTGTAGCCTGCTGGCTGATACTGCTTGCGAGAAAGAACACCAGGAACATAAAGCTCTTTACATTCGGAATTGTCGGACTAGCGGTTCTTGCCCTCGCCACCATAGCGCTGGGCACAAACGGTCCATTTCATGCCGCGCCCGTAAAGCTGGCCAGGGCCATTATCCCGCATTTCGACATGATACGCCAGCCGGGCAAGGTTTTCAGCTTCATGCCAACTATGCTTGCCCTCTTCGGCGCTTTTACCTTCGCGATGCTGTTCAGAATGGCAGAATGGCGGATTGCCACAAGAACGCTCGCCTTCCTAATCATTGCCGGATCTTTTTTAGAGTGCTCAAAACTTGCTGATGCGACTATCTGCATATTGAAGAAAGAACAGAATGCCTATAAGGTTGCCGCGGAAGAAGCCCGGGCCCAGGGCAGAAATCCCCACATTCTGTGCGTACCGATCTGGCCGGGAGACTCGCACGAATCTTCTATATATGAGTATTACGTCAGCCTTTACGGCATAAGGATGGTAAACGGCTACAATCCGACAGTGAAGCGCGAATACGTAGAAAACGTTTTCAAGAAACTATATAGCGTAAACCTCGGAAAGCTGGATGCTTCGCAGATAGAGATGCTGAAGAAGATGGGTGTACAGCATATCATTGTTCACGAAGACGCGTTTCCTGAGAAAGTCAGCCCCTACCCGATCAATTTCACGCTGTCGAACCTGTTCGCAAACAAGAGCCTCAAGTTCATAACAAAAGACGACAGCGCCTGGGCATTCAGAATACTTGCAGACCAGAGCGGCGGGACCGCAGACATCATTCCAGCGCCAACCGTATTGATGCCGTCCATCAAGCATGAAGCAGAGGATTGTTCAGCCAAACACACAACGACAATCCCCGACGAAACAGCAAGTTACGGCAGTTACGTCCGACTCGAATATCCATCGTCAATCGTCCGTCCACCGAAAGAAACCACCGCATACATACCCGACCAATGCTGGTCATTGAGATTGAGAGGCAAAGGAGCCGCAAAGGTCGAACAGTTTGTTAACAATACATCGGCCGGATCCGAAACTATCGAAGTAAACAGCGAGGCATGGAGCTGGAAGGAAATCCCTTTACCCAAGAGCGGCAACTTCGATGACATTCATATCACTTTAGCGCTTGTTTCAGGTCAAGTCGACCTCGACTGCGTTCAGCTATTGGGCGGCAAGTGGACATCACCACTGCCAGGCCAGAGCATCTCTATTCCTGCATTTGCATTCTTCCACGCAGGCTGTTATGACCCGGAAACGAAGTCTGTCCTATTCCGTAAAAACAGAGAACCTGAAGCGCTGATATTCTATGGCCCAAAACTGCCTATCGAGAAAGGCTTTTATAGACTGGAGATGTCATACGTCACCAAATCTCCTGCCGGCATAGAGCTCGGCTCTATCAATATACGACACAGGCATGATGATGATGACAGCTGGGTTAAAGTGATTTCTGGCCAGCCGGCAGTAGTTGATTTTGAACAGAAAGAAAACATACCCTTCTATATGACATTCCTTTATAGCCGTAACGCCGACATGAGCGTTTCAGAAGTCCGCCTGACCAGAATCAGATAAAGAAATTCTATTTTTAGTTCAGCACTGCAGAAGCCAAATTCCGCCTATTCGCGCCCGAACTTTTTATTGAGCTCGTGCAGTGACATGAAGATAAGCGTAGGTCTTCCGTGCGGGCAGGTATAAGGCATGTTTACTGATGCAAGATCTATAACAAGCTGTTCAATCTCCCGCACTGATAATTTATCCTGAGCCTTCACTGCGGCCTTACAGGCGGATTTAGCAATAATCTCACGGATTGCGTCCTCTTTTCCGGTACGCGCACCAACCTCTTCGATCTCCAGCGCTATCGACTCGAGCAATGCCAACCCCGATGCCCCTGACAATACAGCAGGCAGTACGTCCAGCACAAAGTTGTCACCACCAAACTCTGCTATTCCAAATCCCATAGACTTCAGGATATCAATATTATCCCTGGTAACCTGTGCCATCCTGGGGCGCATCTGTACATTTTCCGGCATCAGCAACGCCTGCGTTTGGAGCGAGCCATGAATAATAGCCGCCATAAATCTCTCATAAAGAACACGCTCATGAGCGGCATGCGGATCCATCAGGACCATCCCACCCTCTGTTTCCAGGATGACATAAAGATTACCGACCTGCCCCATCACCCTGCACCAGGACCATGGAGCAACAGAACCCGACGGAGATGGATCTGTCGTACTGCCAGCCATCTTGCCTGACCGTTCCGGAGCATCAGACCTGTCGTTCAATGCCGCTGGTATAACGCCGGACCTGACCAGCGTCTGGATTCCCGGATATTTAAAGGCCTGCGTTACAGGCATGTCTTTTATGAGCATCTGCTCTTGGATAACATTTATATGCACAGGCACAGACCCAGCTGAACCATGGATCGAGACGTCTTTGGACTGTATTTCTGTTTGAGGCGTGGTCAATGCCTGCTTTACACACGAGACAACAGCATCGCGAACAGCGGAAGGCTCCCGGAATCTCACCTCTTTCTTGGTGGGATGGACATTGACATCCACCTTATCGAAAGGCATGTCGATGAAAAGAAAAACCACAGGATGCCTGTCCTGCGGAAGCAGTGTATGATAGCCACCCCTGATCGCATAGGCGAGCACAGCAGCGCTGGTGGCACGGCCGTTGATGAACACATACTGCTCTGTGCGGTCAGATCTGCTAAAAGAAGGCAGGCTTGCATAGCCACTAACCGACACCTCGCCACCAGAATAATCCAGCTTCTTCAGATTACGCACATAATCGCTTCCAAACAGCGATACGAGCCTATCCGCAAGATCAGCGCAGGCAGGCAGGCGGTATGTCTCATACCCGTCTATCAGCAGGCTCATCGCCACATTTGTACGTGACAGTGACTGGATGATGAACTCATTCTTGATATTGGCAAGTTCAGTCTGCTGGGAACGCAGGAATTTGCGCCGAACAGGGACGTTAAAAAATATGTCACGGATCTCAATCCTTGTCCCGTTCGGGCACCCAATATCTTTTACATCGTTGATTGTTCCGGCAGAAATCAGAATCTCTGTCCCAACTTTTTCGCCTTGCGCACAGGTCACCAGCCGCATCCTTGAGACAGACGATATTGCCGCCAGCGCTTCACCCCGGAATCCCAGCGAGTTTATTTTCTCGATGTCATCCACGTCGGAGATCTTGCTGGTCGCATGTCGCTCAATAGACAAAATGGCATCATCCCTCGTCATGCCGCATCCGTCGTCACTAACGGCCACCAGCTTCCTGCCGCCATCGACGACCTCAACATCCACCCTCTTGGCTCCCGAATCTACGGCATTCTCGACAAGCTCCTTCAGGATCGAAGACGGACGTTCAACAACTTCGCCTGCCGCGATCTTGTTCGCAACATTGATTGGAAGAACTCTTATTTTCGAGACACTCATGCAATTACCATATCCAACATGATATATCGATGCAAGGTATTCATTGGCCATCTCAAGAGAACTGCAGACTAGTGAACAGGCCTTTTCACTAGTATTGACAAGACAAGCAAAAACCCCATAAATGCAATGTTTTGTAGGGTTTTTACTTACAAGCCCTAAACTCGACAAAGCCAGACACGGCTCACTAATCTTGTAACGTATTGCTGTTGTGATTGTTACAACATATGCATCAGAAGGACATAGCGCGTCCGACATTCCCAATAGCAACCCATTCTCCCCACCTGGCAGACTGTCAATTAAATGTTAGCAACAACTTATAAACAGGTTATGAACACCCCCCCCGCGCCGGCAAGCTACGAGAAATATTTCGTGAACAATCCTACACGTCCGATATTAAACACGTGATAACTGCTTATCACCATAATTCTGCACCATGTAGGTGCAAAACTATGTGGCTAAACCCCGTAGAGCCCGAAGGAACAGGCTCTTTCCCGCCCTGATGGTGAATATTGCACGCTTTGCGTGCAATATTCACTAAGACTTTCTTTTCTCGACAGCCAACAGTGCCGCCCCGACGGCGCCTGTATATTGCGCCATTTCGCACACTTGTACGCGAGAGGACAGAGTCTTCTCCAAGGCCGCCTTCATTCCTCCGACCAATGCCACACCACCCGTGAATATTATCGGCCCAGCCATGCCGCCTCCGGCCATCGACACCACGCGTGAGATTATTGCATGCTGTATCCCAGCCGCTATATCCGATTCTTTCTTGCCTGAAGCCAGAAGGCTTATTATCTCCGTCTCTGCAAACACCACACACATACTGCTTATCTGTGCCGGCTTTGTGCTTTTTTTTGCAAGCAGGCCATAATCACCCAAACCGACACCAAGCCGCTGGGCAACGACCTCCAGAAACCTGCCAGTCCCAGCAGCACACCGGTCATTCATCGCGAAATCATACACCAATCCAGCTTTATCGATCTTAATAACCTTGCTGTCCTGACCGCCGATATCGATGACCGTGGCGGCATCCGGCACAAAATAACGCACTCCTTTTGCATGGCATGTTATCTCCGTTACGGCGTCAGACGCGAAATTGATTGCCGACCTGCCATAGCCGGTAGCCACAACACCTGCAATATCAGACCTCCTCAGTCGGTGCTTCTTAAGCAATTTAGCAAACAGATCCTTCGCCGCCTTCGTCTGTTTAGCAGACTGGTCACAGATACTGTGTCCTATCACTCTCTTCTTATCCGAATCGAATAGCACTATCTTTATCGCCCTTGACCCGGCATCAATTCCAGCAAATATCATTTTCGTCTCCCCTCTGCAGTCACCACCGGAATGCCAAGTCTTTCCTCAACTATTCTGGCTATAACCCAAGTTGGAATTTCTGATTACCCGCCTCTTGGCTCTTTGCGTCCAACCTCCTTATAATCTCGTCAATATACGAGTCTATATGCGCAAAATACTTCTTCAGGCCTGAGCACAGATAGTTCAACCCAGGCGCGCCGTCAGGCGCAAGAAGGAATCTGTTCTTAGGGCATTCACCATTACACGCAAAGACATACTGGCAGTCACGACAATATCGCGGCAGGCGCATGTGCTTATCATTGCCGAACTCGGTCTGTCTATGACAGGCAACCAACTGGTCCAGCGGCGTTTCCATAATACTGCCAAGCATGTATTCCGGATAGCCATAGTGGTCGCAGGAATAAACCTTGCCGTCATGCTCAAGCATAACGCCTCTCCCGCACGACGGCGCAAACACGCATAGCGAAGCCATGCCGCCCATCCACTGGGCAATGGCGGTTTCGAAGAAATAGACAAACACCTTACCGAAATCCTTTCGGTACCATTCATCAAATACTGCACACATAAAATCACCGAAATCATCAGGATCCACGCTCCAGTCATGGACATAAGATCCGTCTTTCCCGGGCTTTGCCTCCTTAGAACCAAGCTTGGGAAGCCCCTTCTTGTCCCAAAGCCCCGGCGCGACTGTCTTGAATATATTCGGCTCGACTATGGGTATGAACTGTATTCTCTCGGATTTTACCTCATCACGCAGGAATTTATAGACCCTGAGAGGCTCCCTTGCATTTGCCCTATTAAGACAGGTAAGGGTGTTGAACTCGACCCCATGCTTTCTTAGAAGCTTTACCGACGCCATCACCCTGTCGAAAGTCTTCCCACCACCCTTGTCTTTACGGTACCGGTCATGCAAGTCACGCGGGCCATCGATGCTTAAGCCCACAAGGAAGTTATTCTCCTTCAGGAACTCGCACCACTTATCATCAAGAAGAGTGCAGTTGGATTGCAGATCATTCAAAATCGTCTGACCAGGCTTTGCATATTTCTTCTGAAGCTCGACTACCCTGGTGAAAAAGTCCAACCCCATGAGAGAGGGTTCCCCGCCCTGCCATGAGAAAATCACCTCCCGCGTATCGACCCCGCCGATATACTGCCTTACATACTCCTCAAGAACACGATCTGCCATCCTGAAGCCACTCTCTGACCCTAACAGAGCTTCCCTGCTCAGGTAGAAACAATATGAACAATCCAGATTGCAGATTGATCCGTGCGGCTTGCACATGGTGTGGAATGAACGATTCCCGGTGGCATTCATTTTTGTTTCTCCCGTTGACATGGCAAAAAGTGTATGCCCGCCACGCGAACAAATCAACAGCCGAATGGCCAGCCGTTTTCAGCGGCGCATATGACATGGGGCGCATTGCACAGGCGCAGCTGCAACAAGAAAGGCTCAGGGCTGAAAACTGCGACAGACTCGCACTTGAAGATTGCCTCATGCTGTTTTGTTTGTCAAAGTGCCTGGAAATATTCTTTATGAAACCTTGTCAATCAGCCAACTGCGGATGAAGCATGAGAAAAACAAACAAGAACGAAAAAGTGTCAGCTCTGAAGGACTTCTACTCTCGTGAGAGGCGCGTTCCGGGCTATAACGAGATGCTTAAGCTGTTCAATTATAAATCGAAGAACGCCGTCTACGGCCTTCTAAGGCGCCTGGAATCTGAAGGGTACATAAGCATCAAAAGCCGGAAGATCTCTCTTTCAGGGCGAATAACCGGACAGGTTCGCCTGCTCGGAGCAATACAGGCAGGCTTCCCCTCACCCGCCGAGGAGGAATTGCTCGACACTATCAGCCTCGACGAATTCCTAATCGACAAACCTGATGCCACTTTCATGCTTAAAGTATCGGGCGATTCGATGATAAACGCCGGCATCCATCCCGGTGATCTTGTCCTTATCGAACGGGGATGTCAGCCGAAAAACAACGATATCGTTATCGCGAATGTGGACGGTGAATGGACTATCAAGTATTACTTCAGGGACGGTAAGAATGTACGCCTCGAGCCAGCCAACTCTAAATACCAAACAATCCGCCCAAAAGACTCGCTGGAAATAGCCGGCGTCGTAAAAACAGTGATCCGAAAATATTGAATCTTCTTACTTGCCTGTCTTGTCGGAAGCTCCCACAGGAGAAGGCATAACCGGGGACGAATCTGCCGGAGGATTTATCTTGATGCCATATTTCTTTACTATGGCCAGCGCCTCAGAATTACCACGAGACAACTCCACCAGATCCATCATTATCGCTTGCAATCTGCCTTCAGCCTGAGCCGCCTGCTGTGTCGCGAGAGCCTGCTGCTCCGCCGCCCTCTGCAGGCTAACATGCTGCTGCCCCGCAAGCAGCACCTGCCAGGTAATTAGTATGCCAATACTCAGAGCCAACAGAAAAATCGGCCAGAATGCCGTATACTGGTTTGTGATTGTTTCCGGTGCGTCACTCATTGATTCACCTCCGCAGACTTAGCTTTACCTGCTTGTTTACCCTTATCGGCCGTCTTTACAGCCTTTTTGTTATCCTCCTTCGAGGCTGACGCCTTTGCCTCAGGGATGCGATATCCATGCTTCTCCATCATCTGGCGTATTTCCAAATTATCTGCTGCCGCTTCAGCCAGAGTCTGCAATAAAGCACCGCTGATCTGCTGCGCCTGAGGGCCCAACACTCCCTGGCTAAGAACCTGTTGCTGGGCCTGCAATTTAAGCTGCAGCTTCTGATTGTTGTGCCCCATTACCACTAAAGCCACCGTAAGAATCACACATGCCAACGACATAAACAATATAGCGAAATATGAACCCGTCTTCATCATTAAGAACCTCCTCACCTAAATATATTTTGAAATATACAACCTAACCGCCTTTTCAACAACAACTTATTTCTCTTTGTGTTTCTTCTCTCGCTTTATGCAAGCCGATGCGCTATACAATAATCCGCCATGAGCAAGAATTTCGTACATCTTCACCTGCACACAGCCTACAGCATGCTTGACGGAGCATGCCGCGTAGAGGATGTCATGAACGGCGCAAACGAGATGAACATGCCGGCTGTCGCCATTACCGATCACGGCGTAATGTACGGCGCAGTGGATTTCTACAAATCAGCGGTTAAAGCGGGCATCAAGCCCATCATCGGATGCGAGACCTATGTCGCCCCCGGCAGTCACAAAGACAGAAAGGCCGAAGGCGGGCGGGCAGGCATCAACCATCTCGTCCTTCTGGCAACCAGCAACGTTGGATACACCAACCTCGTTAAACTCATCTCCACCGCGCACCTTGACGGATTCTACTACAAGCCGCGGATCGACAAGGAGCTTCTTGCGCAATACTCAAAGGGGCTCATCGGCATGTCCGCCTGCCTCAAAGGCGAAGTAGCATCTTACCTGGTAGACGGCAACTTCGACGAAGCAGTCCGAGCGGCAGGAGAATATGCAGACATTCTCGGCAAAGACAACTTCTTCCTGGAACTTCAGGATCATTCACTGCCCGAGCAGAAGGACGTCAACAAGCAGATGGTCAAGGTATCGGCAAAAACAAAAATACCGCTCGTCGCAACCAACGATGTTCATTATCTCAAGAAAGAACACGCTGAAGCACACGAACTGATGCTCTGCATCCAGACCCAGACAGTGATGAGCGATCCGACCCGGATGTGTTATCACACAAACGAATTCTACATGAAGTCCCGCGCAGAGATGGAACACCTGTTCAAGGAACTGCCGGACTCTCTCGACATCACACTCCGGATAGCCGAACGGTGCAATGTCGAACTGGAATTCGGAAAGCTTCATTTCCCTATATACAAGCTGCCGGAAGGGACAACGCAGAAGCAGTATTTCCGTAAGATATGCCACGAAGGAATGAAGCATCACTACGGCATAAAAGACCCCGAAAAGCCAAAAGATACCGCGGAAAAAGAAATCGTAGCCAGATTCGAGTACGAGACCGGCATCATAGAAAAGACAGGCTTCATAAATTATTACCTGGTTGTATGGGACTTCATCAAGTTCGCCAAAGATCACAATATCCCTGTCGGGCCGGGGCGCGGATCAGGTGGCGGCAGTATGGCCGCATACCTTATGGGCATAACATCGATCGACCCCCTGCGCTATGGCCTCATATTCGAACGTTTCCTTAATCCTGAACGCGTATCTCCGCCGGACTTTGATATAGACTTCTGCCAATCCAGACGCGGAGAGGTGATCGAGTACGTAAAACAGAAATACGGACGCGACAACGTAGCACAGATCATAACATTCGGATCGCTCGGCGCAAAAATGGTGGTCCGTGACCTGGGCAGGGTACTGGAAGTACCCTTTGCCGACTGCGATAAACTGGCAAAGATGATACCAGGAAAGCCTGATACCACCCTTGAATCAGCATTGAAAGACAGTCCCGAGTTCAAGGATGCATATGATAGCAACAAGGAATACCGCAAAATCATCGATCACGGAATGGTAATAGAGGGCCTGTACAGAAATGCCGGCACTCATGCCGCCGGCGTTGTCATCGGAGAAAAACCGCTCATAGAAATCGTCCCGCTGGCACGCGATAAAGACAAGGAGATCATCACCCAGTACTCCATGGAGCCGCTAGGCGAGATCGGCCTGCTCAAGATGGACTTCCTCGGCCTGAAGACCCTGACCGTGATCAACGAGGCTCTGGAGCTGATCAAGCAGTACAGAAACGTAGTCATTGATTTGGAAAAGATACCCTACGAAGACAAGCCAACATATGACCTGCTCAGCAGGGGCGATACAGTCGGCGTGTTCCAACTTGAAAGTCCAGGAATGCGGGAGCTGATCAGAAAGGTTCAGATTAACAGAATCGAAGACCTTATCGCCATGATAGCGCTATACCGACCAGGCCCTATGGAAGGCGGAATGATTGACGACTACGTTAACCGCAAGCACGGAAAGGCCAAGCTCACATATCCGCATCCGCTTCTCGAACCAATACTAAAAGAGACGCACGGAGTTATAGTATACCAGGAACAGGTGCAGAAGGTTGCCAACGTACTTGCCGGCTATTCGCTCGGACAGGCCGACCTCCTGCGCAGAGCCATGGGAAAGAAGAAAAAGGAAGCCATGGCTCTGGAGCGCGACAAATTTGTGGCCGGATGTAAAAACACCACACACATCAAGGAAGAACTTGCCGGAACCATCTTTGATCTCATGGAGAAATTCGCAGGCTACGGCTTCAATAAATCCCATAGCGCAGGCTACGGGATCATCTCGTATCAGACTGCCTATCTAAAGGCGAATTATCCTGAAGAATTCATGTCGGCACTGCTCTCCTGTGAAATCGGCAATACAGAGAAACTGACTGTCTTTATCTCCGAAACCGAGGACATGGGCCTGAATGTACAGGCCCCGGATGTGAACATCAGCGAAACGAGATTTAAGCCGGCGAAAAACAGCGTTATTTTCGGGCTTGCAGGCATTAAGAATGTGGGAGAAGGAATCTCGCAGGAAATTCGCACGGAACGACAAAAGAATGGTCCGTACAAAAGCCTGGTGGATTTCTGTTCACGATTAGGCTCGCATGGAGCAAACAAGAAAATAATTGAGAGCCTTGTGCGATGCGGCGCATTCAGCAGCATCGACAATAACCGTGCCAAACTATTCAACGGTATAGATTTCGCAATGAAACGCTCAGAGGAGAATCGCATCGGTAAAGCGACCGGGCAAGGCTCACTTTTTGGCGAGATGTTCAAGTCTGATGACCTCCCCGACTGCCCGGCAATGCACGAGAGCGAGATGTTGACGGCCGAGAAGGAATTGCTGGGCATGTACATGAGCGGACATCCGCTCAAGAAATTCGCGAAGCTGATAAGCCGGTACCACCTCGCCAGCGTGACACAGCTGATCGAACAGCGTGAACAAAACGAGGGACGTGAACATGTCTATACCACCATCGGCGGAATCATTTCATCTATTCAGAAACGCGTCACCAAGGAAACCCAGAAGACCTGGGCCACCGCTCTCCTTGAAGACCTTGACGGCTCCATCGAGCTTACCGTCTACAACAAGACTTACGATCAATACAGTGACCTGCTGACGCCCGAACGGGCTGTTCTCGTACAGGGCGAAGTTAACTACAAGGACAGCAAGCCCAAGATCGTCGCGCGGGATATATATCCCATAGAGAAAACATCTGAACTTCTGACAGCCCAGATGCATATACACATCACAGAGGCCCAAGCCAGGGACGAGGAACTGTTTTCTTCCGTCGACCGGATAATCAAATCCAACAACGGGCCCATCCCACTGGGAATATGGCTCATACTGGATGACGGAACAAAACTCCTCATGGACACTGGCAGGGAGTTCAAGGTTACCGCAACGGATAAATTCACTCAGGAAATAGAACATGTTCTCGGCGAAAAGAGCGTCTACGTGACGACCAAGTCCATCTCACCATCACGCGAGAAGCCGCGCTGGCAGGACTTTAAGAAGTAAAAGAGAAAAACGCAGGCTCTATCAATACTCCCGGCCTTCTTTCCTGCGCTGATCCTCGTATTCTTGCACTCGTTGCTTCTTCGCCTTGAGCTCTTCTGTCTCGCCGTGCTTACGCATATACTCAGCAAAATCCCCAGTGTTTGCCTCTTTAGGCCGGGATGAA
>CAMCYG010000007.1 GCA_945883775.1 Victivallis vadensis | reverse complement strand
GCCTCGATGCCCGTTAATATAAATGTAAGTAAAGCCTGACAGACAGGTTTTAAAAACTCTGATACCTATCTTGTTAATTTTGCACCAAGTTCAGTGCAATATTAACATTGATCAAGCCAGAAGGGAGGGATTATGGATGAGTTAGCATGAGCAGAGATCGAATCAAGAATACTGGCCATCAACCCTCCGCAAAAATCTGACCCTTCGGAGGGACGGGCTTCTGCACGTCCGAAGGTGAGGATACGGCCACGTGGGAGCGAGAGGTGTCGTGCTTTTCTGAAAGGTCGCGAGAGGCAGCATTTTCTGGAATAGCAGGCTGTGTTTTCTCTCACACTTGCGTTTTTGACCCAGTTCTGCCACATTTCAAGCATGAGAACACTCTTTATGGCTGGTAATTTCTGGCGTGCCTGTACCACCAGAAAAGCGATTTCTTATTAATTTTTTTGCCAGGATCGGCCCAACTCCACACCGCGACCGGCTGATCCCGTTGGAGCACCATGTGGTCGCTGAAAATTTTCGGCAGGCGCACCGCCGCGTGGGTCATGGCGGTCATGATGCTGATAATGATGCCGGATGCGAGTCCAAGGCGCAATGGCTTTGGGATGTTAGGTATTTTCATGGTGCTTGGATTGAAGTGGTTGCACGGGATGTTATGTTAGATTGTCCGCAGGACCGCGCTTATTGCTCAATGACCAGCCGGATGCCCACGTCATGCACCGGTTGGAACGCCTCATACGGCAGACGCATCGCCGACCTGGCATCCGCCGGTCTGCTGGCCCAGGATCCGCCGCGGGCGACTTTGCGTTCCCCGGCGTCACCGTTGTTGCGGCCGTCATCTTCCTGATAGGGATAGGGTTGGTAGCTGGACCGGGTCCATTCGCTGACATTGCCGATGATGTCCTTCAAGCCCCACGGGTTGGCCTCATACTGCGCCACGAAATCCACCACGAACCATTTGTCCTCGAAGCGCTCGTCATGCAGCGGGAAGTTCATTTCCGGCGGATAGGGTTTGCGCTCCATGATGATTGGCCCGCCCTGGAATCCGACCTTGTTCCAGCGGATCTCTCGGCCGGCCAGGTTCGCCCACTTCGAATAGTCGTCGTTGCGGCTGCCGTAGAACAGGTCGCTGTCCGTGCCAGCTCGGGCCGCCCATTCCCATTGCGCCTCGGTTGGCAGGGTTACTTTGAGGTGTGTTGCCTTGGACATCCATGCGCAGAAGTCCATGGCACGGCTCCAAGTCACACGGGCAACGGGCTGGTTCGTGTGGTTGGCGATATACCCTGGGAAGTTGTGGTCCTTGCCGTGCTGATCGATGTATCGCGTGTCGTGCCGCGGATCGAATCGTGCATACTCCCCGTTCTTCAGTTCACACTCGCTCATCCAGAATGGTTTCGCGATTTTCACCACAGAGCGTGGCCGCTCGTCCGCGGCGCCGTCGAGGCTGCCCATGACAAAGGCGCCTGCGGGAATCTTCACGAACGCGATGGCGGTTCCGTCTGGCAGCTTCACCAGTTTGCGCGTCTCGCCTGCCCCAGCCTGCAGCGCCTTCGCTTGCTCAGCCGTCATCGGGAATCCTGGCGCGCTGAGGGTGTCCCTGACCACCGGCGTCTCCGGCTCTGGCTTCACGTAGTCGGGCTTGGGGCTTTCATTAAGCTCCTTTTCGCGGCGGTCATACTCGTCTTCGGGCGAGACGTCGTTGTTTGCAAATAGCTTGGCCAGCTCCAGCCGGCGTTCCTTCTGCTGGTGGCCTTCAAAACCGCCAGGGCTCCACTTACCTTTGAAGGGCGCGTTCAGGTCAATCCATGCATATAGGCGGTCCCACGCCTCGCGGTCGAGCTTCACCCCGTGGTGACCCTTTTTCAACATCTGGATCAGCGGGCTAGTCGACACGTGGTATTCCAGCGGTGGCAAAACCTCCGTCTCGCTCTCAGGCCCCGGCCGGCGTACATACGGATGGAGCAGATTATAGCCGTTGCCCATGTTCGGCGGCTTGAGGCCCTCTGGCCGTTGCGGGCCGTCGTGACATCCGATGCAGTATTTCTGGAGCACTGGGCTGACCTCATGTGTAAACCCGAAGGGCCTTGGCTCACCATACCACGGCGTGATCTTGCACATATCCTTTTTGTCGGCCTTTGTACGGGCAGTCGGCACGGAACTGCGGTTATCCTCGTGGCATCCAACGCAGGAAACACGCTCGCCGGGCATGCCGACGATCCACGAGCGCATTAGCTGCAGCGATGCCCCGTCGGCGTCCAGCGGCTGAATCGAGATCGCCGTGTTGGCTGGTATCTCGAAGCATACCGACCCGTCGGACTCTACCGGCACAGTTCCGAGGATGCGTTTGATGTCCCAGCCAGCCTCGACGCCGAGCGACTCGTGCCCGCCCGTGCCCACGTAGTTGAAATGATAGGCGAACAGGCGGAGCGCCTTGACCTTGCCGGGCGGGACGCCCTTCAACCCCGGTCCCGTATAAATATCTGCGATATGCACCGAGGCGGTCTTCACGCCGGGCTTGATGCGGTCTGGGATGACCGGTGGGCGCGGCCTGGTCTTCAGAAGGACGGGCTCGAATAATCCCGCGCCCGTGTCTTCAGCCAGCAGGGTCATGTTGTCGAACGTGTCAACGAGATAAACGCTCCAACGCCCCGCATCTTTGGTTTTCGCGCTCACCAGAAAGTAGTTCTCGTTCAGCGGCCAAGGGTGTGCGAACATCGGCTTGCCTAGTTCATACTGGTTGCCTGTTTGCCGGTCGCACACGTCTCCCACGACTCGCTTGCCCCATCCAGGGATTTCGGCGACACACCCGGTCTCCTCGGGTGGCAGGACCTCGGCGTTGATTCTGAGGAATGAACCGGCTGGGCCCCACTCCTTGCTGGGCGGGTTGTGCTTGAACGGGTATTTGCGTCCTAGGGCAGGATTGAAAATCACGAGGCGCCCTTGTTCCGCCACGTCATGGTGCCCGCCTACGATCGCCACCATCTTGCCGCTGGGGATCGAACGCGCCTGCAGTAGCGCGGTCGGGTAATACGAGCCGCTCCCGTACTCGGCGAGCTGCGAGGTGCCGTCAGGGTTCATGGTCATCAGGATGCGGGAGTAATAATGCATCAAGTCCGAATACTCCCAGCGGGTATAGAGCACCCGCCCGTCATTGTTGATGGACGGGGTGTAATCCGAATCCTGCTCGAAAGTGAGCTGGCGGACCTTGCCCGTGGCCGGGTCGAGCAGATATGTCTGCGCCATGAGGCGGCTCCCGTTTTCGCAGGGCAGGGCCTGGTATGAGGCCGTTGACAGTAAAATGATCCGGCCGTCCGGCAGGTAACAGCCGTCGAACCAGTCGATGTCTGGGTGCTCCTTGGGCGACACCTGCCTGAGCCCGGTTCCGTCTACCTTGATATCGAAGACCGCCCACTTACGATTCACGTCCATGCTCGAGAACAGTAGCCGGCCGGCCGAGAAATCGGGCTCGATATCTCGCACTATCACATCGCTGGTAGGCTTGTATAGTAGGTCGAAGCGCGGTTTGCCGCGCAGGTCGGAGAGCACGATGATGGAATCGTCGAAGCCGTTGCGGGCGATGGTTACATGGCAGTGGCTGTTCATGGAGATGAACCCGTTGCCACACGGACGGCGCACCATCATGATCTGTGCATCATCTAGCAGCGGGTTGGCCAGCAGCGCCCTGCGAACGCCCTGCATCAGCGCCTCGGCCTCAGCCAGACTGGCCGGATCCCCGCCATCCAGCATGGTTTTCAGTTCGGTCTGCCTGGCCTTGAACGCTTCGAGTGCCGCGCGGTGCGTGGTCGCATCGTATTGCTGGGGAAAAGTCGTGGCCAGGTTGTCGATCGCGCGTGCCATGGCCTCCACCTGGATTGCGGCAAATTCGCGGCGCAGCGCAGTCCACCGGTCTCCCTCCCCCATGGCCAAGCCCTTGCTGGCCGGATCAATCTTGAACTTGGGTGGCAGGGCCGGCTCCGCTCCTAACAATCCGGACATTGCCGCTCCTGTCGCGCAGGCCGCCATGATGTTAAGGAATTTCTTCATTGTCAGCATGATTTTGGTCAGTTGGCGGAGGAGTTATCGGATTCATCGATGACCGGAAACTCGGTGATCCTTAGTTTGGCGCAGCCGTATGGGATGAGGACGATGTCCTGGATGGGCTCGGTGGATTTCACCGGGCTGACGGGCGGCAGGTCGGCGCTGTTGCGGGCTTCCTTCCAGGACGGGACGATCCGTCCCCTGGCATGCAGTTCGACGGGCGCGTTGTTGCTAGAATAAACCGGGTCGGTCATCGGCTTGGTGACGATTTTGAATGACTTTTCCGGGTTCTTCTCATCGAGGATCAGGCCGTAGTTCCACGGCGTGGTCGGCAGCACTTCGTAGTCCGGGTGGGCGTCGTCGCCGCGGAACTTCTGCCAGTTTTCGCCGATTCTGAGGGAATAGACCAGCGGCCCGCGGAGCACGGTGGCGGAGAGGAAATTGGCGGGATTGCCGTCGTAAGGGAGAAGAGTGCAATCGACACCAGCAAGTTTTAGGACTTCGAAGTTTCTTTTCTCGCACACGACATCAATGCGAGCTGTGGGATATTGATTAGATAGCGCCTTGATGCATGGTAGCAGGAGCACCATATCGCCAATGCCGCCGGGACGAACAACTAGTATTCTTTTGGGCTCGCGGAGGGTGATCAATGCTCCAGAAGGATTGTTCCGTGACTTAGGGTTTAATGCTGACATTACGGCACAAAGAGTTGGGCCGAACAAGTGATCTGCAAATTTCAATGCATCCACCGGTGGATTTGTCCAGTCTTCTTCAATTGTCGTATTACCGACACACACCGATGTCATCAGCAATCCTGCAAGTAACCATTTCATATGCATGCTTATTCACCTCTCTTAAAAAGTGTCTTGATGGTATACATTTTATGCATCCTCACAAAGCCAAAATTCAGAAAATATAATCCGCCGTTAAGCTCTGTGGGGAGGCAAACGTCAGCCATCAACATCCGAGTGTCCGCAGGACACGAGGTAGCGTGGAATGGCTTTGTTGTGTCAGTTCTTTAATTTTCTGATGATGTGGCGGGCAAGATGGTCTTTGATCTCGCGGTGTCGAGGAGGTGGTTGACAGGCACCTGTTTTCGGGTTTTGATACCAATCATGATTTCCGCCATGTCGGATAAAAACTGCGCCGTCTGTCTCGATCTGGCGAATGAGATCGATGCGCTTTATGCGAATTGCAACTCCGCTACCTTGCGAACACCGGGGATGTTTCCGCTGTTCAGTTCTTGAAAGATGTCCTTGAGGTTTTCCTGCAATTCTTTAATGGATTCACCCTGTGTCATATAGTCCGGAAAATCTTCCAAGTACCCCAACCACATATCTCCATCCTGCCAGTAAACATATTTCGTTGCTTTCATGTCACTAATATAAACCAACACTGACCAATATTCAATTCTTCATTTTATGACACCACGGCCTGGGTTAGTCCTGCCAGGCGCGGCGGCGGATTTGTCTGGGTGAGACACCTTGAAGTTTTGTGACAAGTTTTGAGAAGTGGTAGGGGTTTTTGAATCCGCAGCGATAGCCTATTTCAGCCACGCTTAAACCTGTGTCGCTGAGCATGGCGACGCCATGTTCCGTCCGCAGTTTCCAGAGGTAGCGGGCGGGTGTTGTTTTGAGTGCTTCCCTGAATTTGTAAATCATCGCGTTCTGGGATACTCCTGAAACATTCCGGGCCGCGGGAAGGCAGTCCTCGTCGCCGAAGTGTTCTTCCATGTACCGTATTGCCAGATTGATTGCCGCGTCATGATGGGACTGGGCCATAAATTCCTGTGCCATGTTCAGGTATTCGGAGAAGAGAGATAACCCTATAAGGTTGATCAGGCCGTCGGCCTGTTTTTTTATGGGAGGGCGCAGTTTGAAGGCGGCGGCGTGGATGTGCTTGAAGGTTTCGGAGCAGGGTGTGGTGAATGGCGCTTTGGATATTTGGTGTTTAAGGGCGGCTGGCATGAATCTGGGGTCTAGATGGCACCAGGAGTGGTGGGTTTCGGCTATGGCGGAGAATTCGAAATATTCGCGGTGTTTTGGGATAAAAATGGCAGCCCAGCCGGGGGTGAGGTCGTGTGAAACGTCGTCGATGCTCACCCGGCAAGAGCCGGAGTGAAGTACCACCAGTTCATAATAGTGCTGGATGCGCGGGCCGACGAACCCTCCGGGTTTATAACGGACTTCGCCGAATTTGGTACTTGAGGTTTTTATTCGCCGGCTGTCCCAGAGTATATTGACGCCGTCATAGGTTGCTGGGTCGAAGAACATGGTTGGCATTTAATGGGCTGGGCTGGGATATGTCAACGGGAATATTGTGATGGCGGATATGTTTTTGTGATTTCAGCCATTCTCTTAACAGGGTTGCTGTGCTATGTTTCGTAAAGTCACTGATGCGTATTTTGCGCCCGGTTTCCCGGGAAAGACTTTTCATGGTTTTGGTTGTGGTATAAAGAAGGAGGATGTTTTATGAACAGTTGCGGAAGATTGCAGGCGGCTTTGAGTCATGTACAACCTGATCGCGTGCCGGTTGATTTCGGCGGGACGCATGTTACCGGCATTTCTGCCAGCGCGCTTACACAGTTGCGGCTGGCCGTGCTCGGCGAGAAAGATTACCGTGTCAGGGTTCACGAGCCTTACCAGATGCTCGGCGAGATCGACGACAAGCTGGCCGCGGCGCTGGGGATAGATGTGGTTGGCGTTCTGCCTCCGAAGAATATGTTCGGGTTCGAGAACAAGGACTGGAAACCATTCACAATGTTTGACGGCACAGAGGTGTTGGTGCCTGGCAACTTCAATCTTACGCCGGACGGGAAGGGCGGCTGGTTTATTCATCCGGAAGGCGATGTTTCCGTGCCGCCCAGCGGCCATATGCCCAAAGGGGGGTTTTATTTCGACGCGATACCTCGGCAGGGTCCGATTGATGATGACAAGCTGGACGTGAATGACAATCTTGAAGAATTCGGGCCGCTGGATGATGACACTGTGAACCACCTCGTAAGCGAGGCGGGCAGGGCCGCGGCGGCAGGCAAGGGTGCAATTCTCAGCGTTCCGGGGACAGCGTTCGGAGACATCGCGCTAGTACCGGCGATGTGGAGGAAGCATACAAAGGGAATCAGAGAGATTGAGGAGTGGTATGTTTCAACGGCAATCCGGCGTGATTATGTGTACGCGATTTTTGAGAAGCAGTGCGAGATCGCGCTGGCGAATCTGGCGCGGCTGACAAAGGAATTAGGTGACAATGTCCAGGCGGCGTTCACAACCGGCACCGATTTCGGCACGCAAAACGGGTTGTTTATCTCGCCGGATGCCTACAGGGATCTCTACAAGCCTTTTCATAAGAAGGTTAATGATTTCATTCACAAGAATTCAAACTGGAAGGTGTTCATTCACAGTTGCGGGAGTGTGGTTGAGCTGCTGCCCGACCTCATCGAGGCCGGTTTTGACATACTCAACCCGGTGCAGTGTTCGGCGAATGGGATGGATGAAAAGAATCTGAAGAAGACTTTCGGGAAAGATCTGGTCTTCTGGGGTGGTGGAGTTGATACGCAGAAAACGCTCCCATTTGGAACGCCGGATGATGTTTACAAGCAGGTGAGGGAGCGAATTGAGCTGTTCAATGAAGGCGGCGGCTTTGTGTTTAATACCATCCATAATATTCAGGCTAAAACGCCGCTGAAAAACATGCTTGCGATGTTCAAGGCGATTAGCGACTGCGGAAAGTGATGAAAAGCAATGAAGTATAATTCAAATGTCGACACAGGAGTTAACTTGTCATACCTGATTCCGATCTGCCTAGTGGCGACGCTGGGTGGGTTGCTGTTTGGTTATGATACAGGCGTTATTTCCGGGGCGATTGAGTCGCTGACTGTGCGATTCGGGCTGGATGATTTCATGAAGGGCTGGGCGTCGGGCTGTGTGCTTATCGGGTGTGCGGCCGGGGTGTTGCTTGTTGGTCCGATTTCGGACAGGTTCGGGCGCAAGAAGGCGCTGGTGCTTGCGGCTGTGTTGTTTCTGCTTTCGGCAATAGGGACAGCGCTGCCAAAGGATATATTAACCTTCATTCTGTTTCGTTTTCTTGGCGGGGTTGGCATAGGCATTGCCTCGATGTCCACACCGATGTACATCGCAGAAATTACGCCCGGACATATGCGGGGACGGATGGTGGCGGTTAACCAGATTGCGATCATGGGCGGTATTGCGGCGACTTCTTTCATAAACTACTTTATCGCAGGGTGCGGGGATCAGGCGTGGAATGTGGCGATTGGCTGGCGCTGGATGTTTGCAATAGGGATAGTTCCGGCGGTTGCGTTTCTGCTCCTGCTGATAAGGATTCCTGAGAGTCCTCGCTGGCTGGTTGAGGCAGGCAGGGGTGATGAGGCGCATGACATCCTGACGAAGGTTGGCGGGAGCAGTTTTGCCAATATTGAGATAAGCGGGATACGCGAGTCGCTTTCGGGTGAGAAGGGGTCATGGGGCGAGGTGTTTTCGAAGCGGCTGAGGCTGCCGCTGTTGCTGGGAATATCGCTGGCGATTCTGCAGCAGGTTACCGGCATCAATGTGTTCATGTACTTCGGGGCGACTATTTTCAAAACGATGAGTCAGTCTACGGGGGTGAATGCAGGTCTTCTTCAGCAGATTGTAATCAACGGGTCTTGTACCCTGTTCACTATAATTGCCATTGCAACTGTGGATAAATGGGGACGGAAGCCGCTGATGATCATAGGTGCGCTGGGTATGGGGGTGAGCCTGATTGCGATGGGCTTGATGGCCCAGCTTTTGCATGATCCTACCGCGGCTAGCAACCTGATGTTGATTTTCATCATTCTTTATATTGCGTGTTTCGGGCTTTCGGTCGGGCCGGTTGTGTGGGTGATTCTGTCGGAAATATTTCCGACGGCGGTGCGGGGCCGGGCGCTTGGGCTGGCGACGTTCTGTCTCTGGATAGCGGATTATCTGGTGACGCAGACTTTCCCCATGATGGATGCGAAGGGTTCATGGTTTGTCGCGAAGTTCAATCATGCTTTCCCGTTCTATGTATATGCGGCGTTCTGTGTTGTCCTGGTGCTCATTGTCTGGCTGAAGGTCCCTGAGACTAAGGGAAAGTCTCTGGAGGAGATAGAGAAGAGCTGGAAGGGATAAATTGCTCAGCTAGATGCGCGGTCAGCGTAATAGGGACGGGATAGAAGCGGATCATGCCGGCAAGAGCATGGCCGCTGCGGTGATTAAGGTCTCTGAATACCAGCCGCGGCGATGTAGTAAAAGTCGACGGTCTTTTGCGAGGCCGCCGACTTTTAGCGTTTTGGGTAGATAAGGATGTCGGGTAGATAAAGATTGCTATGAAACAGGTGATTTGTAAGTGTCTTAAGCATGGAAAGTCTTGATTGTATAAAAAATGGACGCAATTCTGAAAAGCAATTTCTTATCAATTGTTTACTGTTCCTCGTGATGAATGGCGGCCTTTATGCTGCCGATATGCAGAAGCCTTCGAGGCCTAATGTTTTGTACATTGTGGCTGATGATATGGGCTATGCGGACTGTGGTGTGCAGGGGTGCAAAGATATTCCGACGCCTAATCTTGATGCGCTTGCTGCAGGCGGTATCCGGTTCACTGACGGGTATGTTACCGGGGCGGTATGCAGTCCGTCCCGCGCTGCGCTGATGACGGGACGGCACCAGTTGAGGGACGGGGTGCCGGACTGGATTCCATATGGCAAGCCCGGACTGGGTGCAGGTGTGCCGACAGTGGCGTCATATTTAAAAAAAGCCGGGTACCGGACGGCACTGGTGGGTAAGTGGCATCTTGGTGAGCAGGAGGGGTGTAATCCGCTGAACCGCGGGTTTGACGAGTTTTATGGTTTCCTGGGTGGCGGGCGGAGTTATTTCCCTGAAAAGTCCAAGGCCGGACAGGCCAAGGTCAATCATTACACCCAGCTTGTACGAGGGCGCGAGCCGGTGGAGCAGCCTGAGTATACGACTCATGCGTTTGGGAAGGAAGGGGCGAATTTTATTGAGCGGCAGAAGGGGCAAGATCAGCCGTTTTTCCTGTACCTGGCTTTTAACGCGGTGCATACGCCGATGGAGGCGCCGGAGGATTACCTGCAGAAGTTCGCATCCATTAAGGACAAGAAGCGGCGCACGTATGCGGGAATGCTGTCGGCTATGGATGACGCGATAGGTCGTGTTCTCAAGGCATTGCGTGAGGCGGGGCTCGAGGAGAATACATTCATCTGTTTCATTAGTGACAATGGCGGGCCGATCGTGAGGAATGCGCCGAATGCTTCGCGGAATACGCCGCTTCGCGGGGGCAAAGGTGAAACATGGGAAGGCGGGGTGCGTGTCCCGTTCTTTCTGAAATGGACTGGTCACCTGAAGGCGGGTTCGACATTTGACGAGCCGGTTATCCAGATGGATATCACTGCGACTGTTCTTGCTCTTGCCGGTGCTGAGATGGATGGCAAATGGCCGATCAATGGGGTGAACCTGATGCCCTACCTGAAAGGCGATAAGAAGAATCCGCATGAAACTCTTTGTTGGGAGTATGGCAAACAGTGGGCCATCCGGCAGGGGCCGTGGAAGCTGACGTATGCATTTCCGACAAAGGTGGCGAAGGCGCCGGTGCAGGGCCTGTTTGATCTGGGCAGGGATATTGGAGAGAGCAATGATCTTTCGGCAGCCCAGCCGGAGCGGGTCAAGGAGATGAAAGTCACGTGGGAGAAATGGCGCAAGGAAGTGGGGGGCAATCTGCCGGCTCAGGCAATTGATGTTAAGAATGTCAATCACGCCCCATGAGCGGGTCGGATTGTTATGAAGCATCCGATATTGTTAGCGGAATTTGCCGAATGACGGCAGTTCGGATGTCATTGCATCAGGAAAACCTGATGATCGACCGCGTTATTCTTGTGCCAAACTGAATTGATTATTTATCAGATCAAAAATCGGAGAGTCAACAAATAAGGAGGAGTTGCCATGGATATAAAAGAAAAAGTCATAGAGTCACAGAGGAAGATTATAGACGATCTTGCAGAGTGCGAGGTACATGTCGGGATGTTGTATGATAAATATGCGGCAATCTTCCCGGCGATGAAGACGGAGTGGAGCGGCCTGGCGACAGCTGAAAAGACGCATGCTGATATGCTTAAATCCATGCACAGGATACTTGACAAGAAGAGCCTGTTCTTCAATCTCGGTAAGTTCGGGAAAGAGGCGACAAGCCAGCTTCTGGATTTCATCAATGAAGCCATAAAATCCGCAGATAAGCCGGGATTCACGATGCAGGACGCTGTGAACGCGGCATTGAAGATAGAGACATCCATCATCGATGCGCATTTCTATGATATCGTCACTTCAGATGCGCCGGAGTTTAAGATCATCGCTGACAGGCTGACCGCCGATACTAAGAAACATATCAAGGCGATTAACGAGTACCTGAGCCGAAACAAATGATCATGAATGTCAACAGGCGTGAGTTGTTAAGATGGATAGCAAGAGCCTGTCAGAAGCTTTCGACCGGATGGCAGGACATTTCGAAGCCAGCGGCGTTGATCTAGCCTCGGACAACCTTCAGCTCGGCGTGCCGGACGCCGGGAAGAGGAGTCCGGCACGGAAAAGCGTAAGAGAGTGATGAAGGGATGGAGGATCGAGACGGAAGGAAATTGATATATAGGAGCATGCATGCAGAGTATTAGAATGATGTTTGTCGGGTTGGTGTTTGCTGTACTTACTGTTCATGGATCAGCCGGTGATATAGCGAAAGAGGAGGGGGGATGGATTCGGCTTTTCAACGGAAAAGATCTCGCCGGCTGGACTCCGAAGATCAAGGGTTATCCGCTTGGCGAGAATTATGGTAATACGTTTCGGGTGGAAGATGGCGTAATAAAAGTCCGTTACGATCAATATGGAGGGAAGTTCAGTTCGCGTTTCGGGCATCTGTTTTACAATGTGCCCTTCTCGAATTATGTCATTCGCGTGGAGTACAGGTTTGTTGGCGAGCAGCTGCCGGATGGGCCTGGCTGGGCTTTCCGCAACAGCGGGATCATGATCCATGGACAGTCACCGGAAAGCATGGGCAAGGATCAGAATTTTCCTGTTTCGATAGAAGTCCAGCTTCTTGGAGGGAAAGGTACCGGGACCCGGAGTACCGGGAACCTGTGTTCGCCGGGGACACATGTTGTTGTGGACGGCAAGCTTTACACTCCGCACGGCATGAACTCCAAGTCCAAAACTTATCATGGCGACGAATGGGTGACGATTGAGGTCGAGGCCCGCGGAAACAAGATTATACATCGCATGGATGGGGAGGAAATCCTGTCTTATACGGATCCTCAATTGGACGAGGGCGATGGGGATGCGAAAAAGCTTATGTCGTCAGGTGCGCCGAAAATGCTGACCGGCGGCATTATTTCGCTCCAGTCCGAAAGTCATCCCTGTGAGTTTCGCAAAGTGGAGATCAGGAAACTGGCGGATTGATGAATCATATCCGGATTCAAGGCCTATAATGAATGCACCTTGTATACTGTGTGCTTCGGCGGCTGTTTCAGATTTCCGGACTGGATATGGTCGATCATATCTGAAGTGCGCGAATTGCGGTCTGATATTCGTTCCGCGGGAACAAGTGCCTGATGATGCCAAACAGAAGGCGCGGTATGATCTGCATGTGAACTCAGCGTCGGATGCAGGTTATGTTGCCTTTCTCGGAAATCTTGTGGGGGAAATGGTGCCCCATTTGCAGACAGGCTGGAAGGGTCTTGATTTTGGTTGCGGACGAGTGCCTGTCCTTTCGGCGCTTATGCGCCGGCAAGGCTTCGACATGGACGATTATGACAAATTCTATCATTCTGACGTTTCGTTGCTGAAAAATAATTACGATTATTTGGTGAGCTCGGAAACAATTGAGCATATTACCGATTTAAGGCAAGACCTTGAGATGATGTTTGATGCTGTCGGCCCCGGCGGAGTCATTGGCATTATGACGCAGATGTATGACGGCGTAAATGAATTCAGCAAGTGGCATTATGTCAGAGATGTGACGCATGTGAATTTCTTTTGCAGGCAGACATTTGAATGGATAGCTCGGGCTTTCGGGCTTAAGCTGATAAGTTGTACGGATAAGGTGGCGGTGTTTGAGAAATGCCGACCTTTGCGTGGAGAATGAGAATGCACTGAGCTTGACACAAGCTCAGCTACAGTTTGGATGTAGCGGCGCATGCTTGCCGGGCCGAAGTGCTTGGACGAAGGCTGGTGTCATGTGCCGATCGGGTGGTTGCAACCTAGATGCGGCAGTTCAGATAACTACGAAATGGGCGAAATATACGAAATGTCTTTCATTCGCGCCTTTAGCGTATTTCGTAGTTTAAATGATCTTTCCAAGATTAAGAAAACAGCATATTTTGGGATTCTTCAATGAAAACAACAAAGCAGATTGTCAGGGTGACTGCCGGGGTGATTACAAAGAACGGTAAAGTCCTGCTATGCCGTCGGCGACCTGGTTCGGGGCCTCTTGGCGGGAAATGGGAGTTCCCAGGTGGTAAGATTGAGAAAGGCGAGAAGGCATCTGACTGTCTTGTCCGTGAGATTAAAGAGGAACTTGGCGTTGATATTAAAGACCTGCGATATATCGGGCGGACAGATCATCATTATCCGCATATAAGCATCCGGCTCCTGTTCTATCTGGCGAACTATATCGGTGGACGTATGGTCATGACTGACCATGACAGAATTGCGTGGGTACGCCCTGTGCAAATTGCTTGTTACGATCTTGCCCCCGCGGATGCAGTATTTCTGCCCCAACTTCTGAATTCTGGATTCTGAATCCTGGCTTCTCTCTTCAAAGCATCGGGCTCATGAGTGCGGATATGTTTTCCATCAGCTTAATTCTGTAAGGCCTTTTTCTCCATTCAAATAGGTTTATCTCGGTGCTCATTGATTCATCTTCAAATATGATTTCCTTCAATCTGCCGGCAAACTTGCTGTCATTGACCCACACATCGGTTTCATAGTTCAGCTTTAAACTGCGATTATCCATGTTTGCTGTGCCGATGATGCATACCCTGTCGTCAATGACCATGGCCTTCGCGTGCAGGAAAGGATCTTTTCTCTGGTATACTCTTACTCCGCAGGAAAGAAGGTCCTCATAGTATGACTGGCCGGCATGTCCGACATAGAAGTGATTGCTTTTCTCCGGTACGATGAGGCGCACATCGAGACCTTTCATCGCAGATATACGGATTGCGCTTAATATGTCATTTGGCGGGACGAAGTAGGGGGTCATCATTATTATCTGGCGTTTGGCTGATACTATTGACATGAAAATTACGTCTGATATTGCCTGCATGTGGGAAGTGGGTCCGCTGTTGATCAGCCGCATCTTCGTGCTGCCGGTAAAATTCTGATGGGGGAAATACCGTTCGGTCAGCAGTTCTTCAGGATTTTCTTCGGTCATGTAATACCAGTCTTTGATGAATGTGAATTGGAGCTCCTGTACGAAAGGGCCGGACACTCTGAAATGGTAATCGCGGATAAAGCCGTTATGATCATCATGAATATTAATGCCGCCGAAGAATGCCGTCTTTCCGTCAATTACCAGGATCTTTCTATGGTTTCTCAGATTCATCTGCAACTGGCGTTTGAGGATGTTGGCCTGTGTCCACCAAGCGATGCTCAGGTTGCTGTTCCCTTTATACTTGGAGAACATGCCGGTCAGATATGCGTGAGTGGAGCCGAACCGGTCGACGAGTATCCGGACCTTTACGCCTTCGCGTGCCTTGGCCGAGAGTAACGCCATGAATTCATTGCCGATTTTGTCGTTTTTAATTATGAAGGACTGCAGGTGGATGTGGTCTTTCGCCTGAGAAATTGCACTCAACATGGCTGGATAGGTATCGGTTCCATCTACCAGCGGGTCCAGCAGGTTCCCGCCAAGAAGAAAATGGTCGGGTAGGACCGCATCAATCATACGTGTTGTTTCTTTTCCTTCTGGCGAGTCAGCTTCAGAGGATGCCGTCTCGTGCACGCTTTTCCAGTATGCCAGTGGCAGGGCTTCATCTTCCCTTGATTTTCGTTCCTCGACGAGCTTTTGATCCTTGAAGTGTTTTTTGAAGGCCTTTGCCGGCATCCTGTTGATGGCGAAAACCACATATATCAGCGCACCGAAGAAAGGAAAAGACAGTGTGAGGAATGTCCAGAGAATGGTTGATGCAGGTTCTTTCTTTGAGTTCAGGCAGTTGATGAATACTAGGATAACAATAGCGGCATGAACGGAAATCTCAATTATGTCCATGGTCCAGAGGAACACGGGCAGATTCGTCATGTATGTAAAGTATTCAATTAAATGATTAAACATAAACTGGATTATATTCCATATTCCTTGGATTCATAGAAAAATGTCGCAAGAATGGTAGCAGTCTAATATTATACGCCAAATGAGATTCATGCTTTACAACATACGGTACGGTACCGGTAGCAAGCGTTTGCTTTTCCCTTGGAGCGGTTATTTTAGGGATACTATTCAGAACACGCTTGATTTGGCAGATTTCATCAAATCCATGGAGCCGGATGTCGTGGGGTTGGTGGAAGTCGATGCCGGCTCATTCCGATCAGGCCGGCGTAATCAGGCCGAGATGATAGCCGAGCGGATCGGGCATTTCCATTCATACAGATCGAAATACGGGAAGACTGGGATGCTGAGGAAGCTTCCCCTGATGAATAAGCAAGGCAATGCTTTTCTCACGAAGGACACTTTCAAGAACGTTGGCTTTCATTATTTCAAGGAGGGGGTGAAGAAGCTGGTGATAGAGTTAGAGCTGCGCGATCTCAATATATACCTGGTTCACCTAGCGCTTGGATATAGGATAAGACAGAGTCAACTGGCAGACCTGTATGCGCTGGTCAAGTCTTCTGACAAGCCGCATATCATAGCCGGTGACCTCAATACAAGATGGGGCGAACACGAAATAAAGCTGTTTCTGGCTGCGACGGGCTTGCAGAATGCCGATAAGTATCAGACCCCTACATATCCCAGCTGGGCGCCGAAGCGTCATCTGGATTTCATACTTTACAGTCCCGGACTTAAGGTCAAGAGGTTTTGGGTGCCCTACGTTTCGTTCTCCGACCACCTCCCGCTGGTATGCGATATTGAAGTTACGGGATAATTAGTCTTTGGGGGGGGGTGGGGGTGGGGCTCGTGGGCCGTTTAAAAAAGAAAAATGGACAGGCTTCGGCTTGTTTTCTGTGTAGGAGTCGATCCCCTGATCGACGATTCTTTTCGATCGCCGCAAAGGGTTGCGGCTCCTACAGTCGGAATAAATGCATGTAAGGTGAATGTCGCAACATTTGTCGATATGGCAGGAGCCACAGCGCTCCATATAGGTCTAGAAATTGATTATGAACACAGGATTATCATAATCCAAGAAACTCAACTGTTGAATCCCAGCCCGAATAAGAGTATCTCCAGTCATGGTCAAGAAGCATATAGTGGTCATAGACGGATATAACGTCATTAACCGTGATCCTGCGATGCGGTCTGTTTTTAATAAAAACATGGAGCAGTCCAGGATGTGGCTGGCTCGGCTTTGCGGCGTCTGGATGTCGGCACGGAAGGATGTCTGGAAATTCAAAATCGTGTTTGACGGTGCAGGTGATGTTCATGGGGGAGCATCCAGCGGTATCAGCGGGGTTGAATTAGTCTTCTATGGCAAGGAGAAGAAGGCCGACTCGCGGGTCATAGCGATATCATCAGAAGCAACTTCGCATTACCATTATACAGTTGTCAGCGACGACAACGAAGTCATCCGTGCCTGCCGTAGGAATGGCGCGGCAATAATGACGACTGATGGTTTTCTTGCAAGCTGCAGGTCAGCATCTGGTAAGGCGGCGGGATCTACTGCATTCGACCAGCACGAGAAAAGCTTGTCTGATAAAGCGGTGCATAGTATCAATAGGGGGCTTCTGGAACATTTTGAAAATGCACATAAGTCTGCAAAGAAGGGGTAATGTATGTCAAAGGTAATGGTGAGCGGTTGTTTTGACCAGATCCATTCTGGGCATATCAGTTTTTTGATGGAAGCTGCAAAATACGGCGATCTGTATGTGTCTGTTGGCTCTGATAAGACCGTGGAGGAACTGCGCGGGCATGCTCCTTATGTGGGAGAGAAGGATCGACTGTATATGATTAAGAGCCTTTCCTGTGTGAAGGATGCTTTTGTGCCGTCCGGAATCGGCCTGCTTGATTTTGAGAATGACATTCAGACGCTCAAGCCGGACATTCTGGTTGTCAATGAAGACGGCAACATTCCTCAAAAGAGGGCGTTATGCGGTAAGCTGGGTGTCAAGTATATCATTTTAAAAAGGGATTTTGTCGGAAGGTTTCAGCAGGCATCACATGATGAATCATATCCGGTAAACCATATACCTTATCGGATAGACCTTGCTGGAGGATGGTTGGATCAGCCATTTGTATCTAAGTTCTATCCCGGGCCGGTGATTACATTGTCAATAGAGCCGACTATAGAATTTAATGAGCGTAGCGGTATGGCCAGCAGTACCAGACGCAAAGCTGTAGAGCTGTGGGGTACTCACCTGCCGTCTGGTGATCTTGAAAAGACAGGGAAGATGCTGTTCTGTTATGACAATCCTCCGGGCGTCACGCATGTTTCCGGTTCGCAGGATTCTATCGGAATAGTATTTCCTGCATTGAACAAATCAAACTATGCAGGTGAATACTGGCCGAAAAGCATCGATAACGTTCATGACGAATCGACGTTGCGGTTTCTGGAGCAGAATATATCACTTGTTCCTCTGGGTCAGCGTCATTCGTCGTATGATGTTCTGAATAAAATCTGTGTCGATGTCGCTGGCGCAACAAGACTTTCTGTCGCAGCCGAGGAATGTTGGAAGTCGATATTGGCTAAAGATGTCGCCGGCTTCGGGCGTCATTGCAGGGAAGGTTTTGAGGCGCAGGTTGCCATGTTTCCCGGTATGATGGTGGATACTCTTGCCGACATGATAAATGAGTATAAGTCGCAAGCTGTAGGGTGGAAAGTATCTGGTGCCGGTGGTGGCGGTTACCTTGTGCTTATTTCCGATAAAGAGATAGATAACGCCATTCGGATCAGGGCACGTCGTGTTGACAGTAAATAGCTGAGTTAGTCCTAATGTTCTCTTAGCGCGAGCACGAGGGTCGAGTCGAAGCCTCGGCATGTTTACCCATGCATAACCAAATGAAGACGGCTTGGCCGGAGGCCTCTCCCTGCCCTCAATCCGGAAAGGTAGGGCGAACCCTCAGGGTGAGCCGCAACTGATGTGCGGAAATACAAGCATGTGACGGATAATCGAAAAACTTTTTAAAGGCAGTAAAAATTAAACTATGCCTGGGTCGTGCCGCTTATGCTGCTGATCCCTTTGCCAGCGAGGATGTAATAAAAATACACAATCCCGCCAACCAGGCCCCATGCCAGTGTGGATGCGTAGAGCAACAGAGATAGCGCAATTGCCGAAGATTGGCTTATTCCGTAAACGCCCAGCAGGAATACACAGGCAGTTTCCCTGGTGCCGATACCGCCCGGAGTCAATGGCAGAGCCGCGATAGCATTGATAATAGGGAATACGGTCAGGCAGGCGATAAATGACAGATCCAGCTCGAGTGCTTTGCCCAGAAAGAAAATGCACAGCACTAGTGTGACATGATTGGCCAGCGATAAGGCAATCGTCTTACTGAGGACCGGTATTCCGGTTATGCAGGTCTTGAATGATAAATACAACCGCTCAATAGTTGCCCGGATCTTCGATTCCTTGTTGGCGCCCTTGCCGCTTATAAGGCGGAAGACGAAGTCCTTTCCGAATACCATCGAAATTCCCAGCGCGGTTGCCGCGAAAGCTCCGCCGATGAAGACCATCGCCAGGCGTGTCTCTTTGAACTGCATGAAGAAGTCGAAGCGGATCAGCATTATGACGCAAGTCAGCAAGATCAGGGCGATCAGGCCGATTATCCTGTCTATGAATACAGAAGCCACTGCTTCCGTGCGGTTGTGTTTAGATTCTGACGCAACGAAGTAAGCCTTGAAGATGTCTCCGCTAGTGGCGCCGGGCATAAAGACGCTGAAGAACTGACCAACGAAATAGAGCATGAACACGAGCCGAAACGGCAGGTGGATTCCCTGTGCTTTAAGCAGTATGTTCCAGCGGAAAGTGCAGATCAGGATGCAGAAGAAAAAGCCACCTGCGCCGATTGTGAGGAAATTCCAGTTGGTCATCGCAAGCTTGACTGCCTCCATGAATTTGTCCAGCTCGCCGGTATTGTGCATCCGATAGAACAGGTATGTTATCAGGCTTACGCCTAATATTACCTGAATCATTGTGATGATCAGTTTCTTCATTCTAACATGTCCTTCAGTGTTTGTTCCAGTGGTATGGCTGGAGTCCATTCGCAATGTTTCTTGATTCTGGAGATATCCAGGCGGGGCGAATGGTCTGTCGGGCGGACGAGTGATGGATCCGTTGTAATTCTGGTCTCTACGCCTGCTGTACGGCTCATCATCTCTATTATCTGGCGAATCGTGTAAGATGTTCCTGATGTGATGTTGTATGCAAGGCCTTTGCTGCCCTTCTCAATGATCAAGCGATATGCTCTCACCACATCCCTTACATCGGCAAAGTCGCGTGTTGATTCGGTATTGCCGGCTTTTATAACCGGTTCGGACTTGTTTTTTTTGATTTCCAATATCTGGGTTGCTATTGATGAAAGAATAAAATGTTTCGCCTGTCCTGGGCCGACGTGGTTATTGGCTCGGGCCGTCATGGTGTGCATGCCGAAATGGCGCGAGTAAGCCAGAGTAGCGAGATCAGCTGCCGCTTTGGAGATCGCATATATAGTAACAGGGGCCAGTGGTGATTCTTCGTTTATGATTTTGTCGGCGCTGGTCCCGTAGATGTGTGAGCTGGACGTCGTCAGTATCCTGGCCTGCGGCGCTTCCTTCCTGAAAGCCTCCAGCAGGTTGTAAGTGCCGGTGATATTGACATTAAGCATCAGCTCCGGACTTTTCATGCCGGCCGGGACAAACGTCATGGCGGCGAGGTGCGCACAGGCATCAGGATTGTGTTCCCTGATGATGCGGGCCAACGATTCGACATCTCTGACATCCGACGGGGCGAATACGGCTCCAGATATCGGTGTTGAGGGTGTTTCCAGGTCCGTCGCTATTACAGCATGATTATGGCTGACAAGCTCCTGGATAAGGTACCTGCCGACAAAACCGCTGGCGCCTGTTACAAAGACTTTCATTACTTGTTCTGGTCTTTGATTTCCTTCTGGACACGGGACATGTCAGAATCGACCATCATTTCGACCAGTTGCTTGAAATTGACCTTCGGTTTCCAGCCCAGGACTTTCCTGGCTTTGCTGCAGTCACCGAGCAGTTGATCCACCTCGGCTGGCCTGAGGAATTTGGGATCGAGCTTCACATACTTGCTCCAGTCCAGTCCGACATGGTTGAAGGCTATCTGGACAAGATCTTTCACGGTGTGATATTCGCCGGTGGAAATGACATAGTCATCTGCCTTTGGCTGCTGAAGCATCAGCCACATTGCTTCTACATAATCACCGGCAAAGCCCCAGTCTCTGCGTGAGTCGAGGTTTCCCATCCTCAATTCGCTCTGGACGCCCAGCTTTATCCTTGCTGCAGCGTCGGTCACTTTACGAGTGACAAACTCCATGCCGCGGCGCGGGCTTTCGTGATTGAAAAGGATTCCTGATACGGCGAAGAGGTCGTAGCTCTCGCGGTAGTTGACGGTGATGTAATGTCCATAGACTTTGGACACTCCGTATGGGCTGCGCGGATGGAATGGGGTGAGTTCGGTCTGCGGGACTTCCCTGACCTTGCCGTACATCTCGCTGCTTGAAGCCTGATAGAATTTTGCTTTAGGGCAGGTTCTGCGCATTGCTTCAAGGACCCGTGTGACGCCTATGGCGGTGAATTCGCCGGTCAATATAGGCTGAGTCCATGAGGTTGGGACGAATGACATCGCCGCAAGATTGTAGATCTCGTCCGGCTGGATATCGTGCATCATCTCCATCAATGAGTGAGTGTCCAGCAGGTCGCCCTGTACAAGTTTGATCCTGTCCTTGATGTGATTGATACGCTCAAAGGTCTCGGTGCTCGCGCGCCTGACCATTCCGTAGACCTCGTATCCTTTGGATAAGAGAAGTTCTGATAAATATGAACCATCCTGTCCGGTGACTCCAGTGATTATTGCTTTCATTGTTTTTACCCTTTCAGTTTCCAGACTTCATTGATGTATGCAATGCCTTTTTTTACTTCTTCAGCGGGTGTTCCTGGGGTAGGTTCAAGTACTAGTACCGTGTCGCTGTTAAACGTACCGGCGAACCTGGCAAAATTTATTTTACCTGTCGATGGAACCATGTGGTCACTGGCCGGTGGCAGGACGTCATGGACATGCAGGCCCAGCAGGTAAGGTTTCAGTTTGTCGTACCAGCGCTTATGGTCTATGAAGCCCATATTCTGCCGTATCTGGCCATGACCCATATCATGCCAGTAACCGAGGAGCGGAGTCTTGTACCTCTCCATTATGAGTTCTGTCTCCACTTCGTTCGGTGCTGACTCCCAGTAAGGCAGATTCTCGAATGCGAGTTTAATGCCGGTCTTCTGCAGTGATGGGAGAATGGCATCAAGGCCATTGTACAGGAGATCCATGCAGGCGGCTGAGCCGTCGTGACGCTGCAGCATGCATTTTGTCTTTATGCGATCGTATTCCTCACTGAAAAGTTTGCCTTTCTCTGCCAGTTCGATGAGTTTGCCGCTATGGTTCGGTATATCGACCCTGCCGCAGTGGGTATTGACTACGGTGGCGCCGATCTCCTGCGCGAACTCCAGGGATCTTATAGTGTTTCTTACTGCGCTATCTCTGACGCGCGGGTCCTTGTTGGTAAAGGTAAAGATCTCGGGATGTGGTTTGGGCGCTCCAATTGGCAATGGGCAGTAATTATGCAGACTTCCGACTTTAATGCTCTTGTCCTTGACCATTTTGATGATGCCGGGGACAAGGTCCATCGTTGTGTCGTATCCTAGTTCCACCGAGGTCAAGCCCAGGGCAAGCACTTCTTCGATCAGGGTTTCTCCCGATCTATGCCTGTAAGCATTCCAGTGTGTGGAAATGGATAATTGCATCGCGATTACCGGAAAAAGAAAGACCCATATCCATTTGCAGGGGCAATATGGATATGGGTATTCTAAATCTATGTGTTGTTGCTGAGAGCGCGCAGTCTTGCGCGAGCGGACTTCTTTCTTCTCTTCTCGCTTGGTTTCTCGTAATAACGAGTAGCGCGAAGATGTTTCATCAAACCCTCCTTATCAAGGATTTTCTTGAAACGTCTTAATGCCTTCTCTACGCCTTCACCCTTCTTTAGTCTTACCTGGATAGCCACTTCAATCACTCTCCCTTCATAATTTAAAGGTGCTTAATCTAAATGAACCCATGAGATAAGTCAATATAAGGCTTAATTAGGCATGCTGGCCGAATTTCTGGATGTAGCACCCATCTGCGCTGGGATCATTATTTCATTGCTACAGCTTGCTTCTTGCCTATGCAATGGTACGTGAAGCCTTTCCCTGCCATAGTCTTGGGGTCAAACAGGTTGCGTCCATCCATTATGATGGGGCATTTCATATTTTTCTTGAGCTGGTCGAGGTCAAGTTGCTTGATTTCAGGCCAATCTGTCAATATTAGCACTGCATCAGCTCCGTCTGCGCATTCCATCAGGTTGTCGAAATAATGCAGTCCTGGATGATCTTGATCGAATTTACCCTTGGCGATTGGGTCCCAAAGCCGCAGTTTGGCCTTCTTTTCAAGTAGCTTTGGTACGAAATAGAGGGAAGGCGATTCCCGTACATCGTCAGTCCCTGCCTTGAAGGCAAGTCCGAATATGGCAATGGTCTTGTCTTCCAGCACCCAGAGTTCCTGCTGAAGTTTTCTCATGAGGTGTTCCCGCTGGCTGGCGTTAATGCGCTGGACTTCCTTTAGGATGTTCAGGCTGTAGCCGCATTCGTCGCCCATTCTTATGAATGCATCGACGTCTTTTGGGAAACATGATCCGCCGTATCCTACGCCTGCGCTCAGGAACTGAGGGCCGATTCTTTTATCAAGGCCGACTCCATGCGCCACCTGGCCGATGTCGGCGCCGGTTATCTCGCATATTCTGCTTACGGCATTGATGAAGCTGATCTTCATCGCCAGGAAAGAGTTGGACGCGTGTTTGGTCAGCTCGGCGCTTGCTATGTTCATCTCGAGGTATGGACAGCCGCTTTTCTTTACTATCGGTTCGTATATCTCTTTAAGCAGGCGTGCGGCACGATTTGATTCTATTCCGACAACGATTCTGTCCGGATTAAATGCGTCTTTGATGGCGGTGCCTTCCCTTAAGAACTCTGGATTTGACGCTATATCGAATGGAATGTCGTTCTTGAGGTACTTTGTCATCGTTCGCTTAAGCTGTTCGTTCGTGTTTACGATTACCGTGCTTTTCTCGACCAAAAGCCTGTAAGATGTCATATTTTCCGCGACCTCGCGGCCGACGCGCTCTACGTAGGACATGTTCGCTTCACCGGTCGACATGGGAGGTGTGCCAACTGCGATGAAAATGACCTCTGCAAACTCGGTCCCTTCCTTGATGCAATTTGAGAAATGGAGCCTGCCAGCCTTAACGTTCTTTCTGACTATCTCGTCAAGCCCTTCCTCGTAGATCGGCATTTCCAGGCGCTTGAGCATGGCAACTTTCTTGTCGTCATTGTCGATGCACATGACATTGTGCCCGATCTCTGAAAAAGTGGCGCCTGAAACCAACCCAACGTATCCTGTTCCCACTACTGTAATATTCATGTTGTAATATTCCTTTCTGCTGGCTTGTCTGTAACGGGCGGTAAATATAGTACAGCCTATGCTCGGAATCAACCTGCAAAATTGCCATTAAAGAATTGCCAACAGGGGTTTAAATATTTACATTGCTGTTGACGTCCAGTGGAGCTGCAGGATTTCATGCTGAATTCTGGATCCTGAATTCTGAATACTATTTTTGGAGATTTATATGAGTTTGACGGTAATCGCATACAAAGGCAGCGGAATAAAGAGCGCGGAGAAGTTCTTTCTGCGTCCGGCATTCAGCGACAAGGCCGAGGCGGTGGCCGGGAAGATTCTGGCCGATATCCGCAAGAAAGGCCTTTCCGCAGTTCTGAAGTATGCAAAAGCGTTTGATGGTTCTGATTTGCCGTCCGGTTCGGTTCGTGTTACGGAAGCGGAGATAGCCAAAGCGGATTTAGCTGTTGACGTTGCTTTCCGAAAAGCAGTTGCTGAAACAAAAAAACGGGTCTCGGATTTTGCGCTGGCCGGTAAAAAGAAGAATTGGAGCCTTAAGAAGAAGGGCAGAGGCCTTGTCGGTGAGCGATTTACTGCGCTGGACAGGGTGGGTGTCTATATTCCAGGGGGAGCTGCCCCGTTGGCGTCGACTGTCCTTATGACCGTTCCCATAGCCGTTGTCGCTGGTGTCAAAGAAATCGTTGCCTGCACGCCGTGTCGCAAAGACGGTACAGTAAACCCATATTTGCTGTATGCTTTGAAAGCCTCTGGCGCAACGGAAATCTACAAGGTCGGCGGGGTTCAGGCAATAGGCCTCATGGCTTATGGCGCCGGAAAGGTTAGGAAGGTGCAGAAGATTGTCGGGCCTGGCGGAACTTTTGTGACTGCTGCCAAGCGGCTTGTGTATGGCGATGTCGCCCTCGATCTGGTGGCCGGCCCCAGCGAGATAGCGGTGCTGGCCGATTCCAGCGCAGATCCTGATTTTATTGCGGCCGATCTTCTGTCGCAGGCCGAGCACGGGACCGGTTGGGAGAAAGCGCTTCTGGTAACTGATTCGTCGAGAACTGCCCGATTGGCGATAGCGGCAGTAGAGAGTTTGGCAAAGCAAAGAAGCAGATATGAGGCTATTAAGAAGGTGATGGCCAAAGGGATGCTTGTGGTTCTGGTTAAGAACATTGCCGAAGCTGCTGCGCTATGTAATAAATTCGCGCCTGAGCACCTGGAGATAATTACAAAGAGTCCGCTGAAAGTTCTGCCGCTGATAAAATGCGCTGGCGCGATATTTCTGGGACAGTGGACGCCGGAGCCTGCCGGAGATTTTGTCGCCGGACCCAGTCATGTGCTGCCAACAGGCGGGGCGGCAACGATGTTCTCGGGTTTGACTGTCGATGACTTTATGCGCAGGAGCAGTGTGATCATGTTCTCAAAGGAAGATCTTAAGAAAGCTTTGCCGGTAATAGAGGTGTTCGGCAGGGTCGAAGGGCTGGATGCGCACGCTGAATCTGCCAAGATAAGATTCAGGAAGTGACAACTGGTTGTGTGTGCCGTGTAAAGATATGCATGTGGGCTTATTGCTTGTAGGAGCAGCACCCCGTTGCTGCGATGCTAAAACAGATCGTCGATCAGGGGATCGACTCCTACAGAAGAGACGATGCTAATGCAATCGATTAGTGAATGCGTAGGGTAAGTTTCCTGCAAGACTGGTGTGAATTATGAGCAATAGCTTAATAAAAGAGAATGTAAGATGTATGACGGGCTATACTCCAGGCGAACAGCCGAAGGTATCAGGCCTCATTAAGCTTAATACAAATGAGAATCCTTATCCGCCTTCACCGGGCGTCATCAAAGCCCTGCGCGCCATAGATCCTGTCCGGCTGAGGTTGTATCCTGACCCTGTCAGTTCTGCACTGCGCAAGGCCATAGCCAGGCTTAATAAGTGTTCTGAGGATATGGTTTTTGTGGGCAACGGGTCTGACGAGATATTGGCGTTGTGTACGCGTGCCTTTGTTGAGGACAATGGTTCCATAGGTTATTTCAATCCTTCGTATTCGCTTTATCCTATTTTGGCTGATATACGGGACGTGGCTAAAAAGCCTGTCGAATTGGCCGCAGGATTTGAGTGGGCAATGCCTGCGAAATACAATGCCTCACTTTTCCTCATGGCGCGACCTAACGCTCCGACGGGCATGAACTATCCGTTGAAAACAGTTTCGTCGTTCTGTGCGGGATTCAAGGGGGTGGTCATGATCGATGAAGCGTATGCGGATTTCGCTTCAGATAACTGCATGGCACTTGCGCGTACTCGCAAAAATGTACTGGTGATGCGCACGCTGTCAAAATCCTTCTCGCTGGCAGGCCTGAGGGTGGGTTATGTGATCGGACACAAGGCTTTGATTGCGGCGCTCTTTACCATCAAGGATTCTTATAATGTGGACTTTCTGGCGCAGACACTGGCGCTCGCGGCAGTCAACGATGTTTCTGTGATGAAAAAGAACTGTGCCAGGATTATTGCGAGTAGACGGCGTTTGGCGACAGCGCTGGAGAAACTGAGCTATACAGTCTGTGACTCGCAGTCGAATTTCCTGTTTGTAAAACCGGTAGGAATGAAAGCGGCTGAGGTTTTTGGAAAATTGCGCGAGGAGAAGATACTGGTGCGATATTTTCCCGGCAGAAGAACCGGAGACTTTTTGAGGATTACAGTGGGCACGGATGCAGAAGTGAACAAGCTGATTTCGGTGCTGAAGACTTTCAGTCTGGCATTGCGGTAAGAAAAGCATGTTTTACTATGAGCGAGGTTTTTAGATGTAGTCCCGGTGTCTCACCGGGTAAGGGAATCGAAGACACCGTGCTACATTTATGAATGGCATTATTTTAAATATTTGTGTTGCAGTATGAATCTCTTCAGGAAGGATTATTGGTATGAAAAATAGGATAGCAAAGGTGGCTCGATCGACAAAAGAGACGGATATCAAGGCCGGTATCAATCTTGACGGCAAAGGCCGTTATAAGATCAAGACAGGAATCGCTTTCTTTGATCATATGCTTGAGCTTTTTTCGAAGCACTCGCTTATCGATATTGATATCATAGCCAAGGGTGACCTGAAAGTTGATTATCACCACACTGTCGAGGATGTAGGGTTAGTGCTTGGCGATGCCGTGAACAAGGCGCTGGGAAATAGAAAAGGCATCCTGCGGTATGGCTGGAGCATTATTCCCATGGATGACGCGTCTGCTTTTACGGCAGTCGATCTTGGTGGACGGCCTTATGTGAAGTATGCTGTAAAAACTCCTACTAGGATGATCAGGGACTTTGATTTGCAGCTGATCGAGGAGTTTTTCAGGGCGTTTGCCGTGCAGGCGAGGATGAATCTGCATGTCTGTAATATATATGGAAAAGAATCTCATCACATAATCGAGGCGATATTCAAGTCACTGGCACGCTCGCTGAGGCAGGCTGTGGCGAGGGATCAGAGATCGTCTGGTGTCCCGTCAAGCAAAGGCGTGATTTGAAATCTGTAGTCTGTGATTTGTAATCACATTTACTGAAGGGAAATGTGCGCAATGTTGATAATTCCTGCAATAGATCTTATGGACGGCAAATGCGTCCGCCTGCGTCAGGGCAAGGCGGATGATAAGGTTGTTTATTCAGATGATCCGGTCGGTTTCGCTTTGAAGTGGGAAGCTGAAGGCGGTGGCTGTCTGCACATCGTTGATCTTGACGGCGCTTTCACCGGAAAACCGGCACACACGGATGTCATTGCGAAGATCGTTAAAGCCGTGAAGATACCGGTTGAGGTCGGCGGCGGGATCAGGACTGATGCTGACGCCGACAAGCTTCTTTCTATCGGGGTTGCCAGGGTCATTCTCGGCACGCGTGCTTTTCAGGATCCTGACGGAATAGCCGTAATGACAGCGCGACATGGCCGGAAGATCGCTGTTGGTATCGACGCACGGAACGGTATGGTCCAGGTAAAGGGATGGGTTGAATCCACGGGGCTTAAGGCAATTGATCTTGCGGTAAAGGCTGATTGTATGGGCGTTGGTGCAATCATATATACTGATATCAGTAAGGATGGGATGCTTGAGGGGACTAATACAGCCGCATTAAGTGAAGTCTGCCGGGTGGTCAAATGCGATGTTATCGCCTCCGGCGGCATATCCAGCGCCGCGGATATTAGAAATATCAACTTTTTAAAGCATGGTAATATTTATGGAGCAATTGTAGGTAAGGCTCTTTATGACGGTAAGGTGTCGATGCGCGAATTGGTCGATGCAGCTGAATGAGAAAGAAGAAGGAAATAGCCACCGATGAGGTCCGATCAAGACTGATGAGGCCGCGCCCGATGTTGACGCAGCGAATGTTTAGAACATTACGATAATATTTGTCTAGTGCCGCACTACATGGAAGGCAGTTCTTATGAATGTAAAGATCAGTACGATAGATAACGGCGTCAGGGTTGTCACTGCCGCAATGCCAGGGATTGAGAGTGTGACACAGGGAATATGGGTTGGTGTTGGCTCACGGTATGAATCAAGCAGGCATGCTGGTATCAGCCATTTTATAGAGCACCTCCTGTTCAAGGGGACCGGAAAAAGATCTGCGCGTGAGATCGCCATGGCTGTGGAGGGCGGCGGCGGTTATCTGAATGCCTTCACATCGGAAGAGTTGACTTGTTACTATGCCAGGGTGACGAGTGACAACATTTGGAAGGGGCTGGATGTGCTGACGGACATGTATAACGATCCCAAGCTTGATCCTGTGGAGATAAAGAAGGAGTGCGGCGTTATTGTCGAGGAGATTATGATGTATCGGGATCAGCCCCAGCACATGGTAATGGAGAATCTTATGTCGGCCTTATGGAAAGGCCATCCAGCCGGCATGCCGGTGAGCGGAACGCCGGAATCGCTCTCTGTGATGGGACGGGAGATGATATTGGCGTACAAGAGTTCCTTCTATGTGCCGGCAAATACATTGCTGTCGTTTGCGGGCAAGGTCGATCATGATGAGTGTGTGAAGATGGTCAAGGGCTTGCTGGGTTCGGCAAAGAAAACGGTTCGGCCCAAGTTTAAAGCTGTGACAAAAGCGACCGGTCAGACGGCGATGGTTATCAAGCAGAGCGATATAGAGCAGTCGCATATGGCCATGGGATTTCGTATATTCGGTCGGAAGGACAAGAGGCGCTATGCTCTTAAAGTGCTGAATGTAATGCTTGGCGAGAACATGAGTTCCAGGCTGTTTCAGATGATAAGAGAGAAGCATGGCCTGGCGTATGCGATTTCGAGCAATGTTCAGATGTTTGATGATACTGGCATTGTCATAATAAGCGCAGGTTTGGACAAGACCAGAACCGTAAAGGCATTGGAGTTGATCGTTGAGGAGCTGCGGAAAATATCGGCAAAGAGCGTAGGGGCTCAGGAACTGCGGCGTGCAAAGGATTATGTCATAGGGCAGATCAAGCTTGGGCTTGAGAGTACGACCAATCAGATGATGTGGGTGGGTGAATGCGTTATGTCGCAGGGGCGTTATATATCGCCGGAAGAGGTAGTATTGGAGATCGAGAAGGTGTCAGTTGAAGACATATTGAAGCTGGCTAACTATATATTTAATCCGTCAACCTGCAGTGTTTCGGTTATATCTCCGACGGTCACAGAGAAAGATGCGCCGGCTCTTTCAGCTATACTGGAAAGATTATCGAAATAGGAAGATTGCTTCCGAGTTTCGGTAAGGTCGCGCAGATATTGCTCTGTCTCTCTGCTGCTGAGGGCTTCTGCGAATCAAAAGTCTGTTTGTGTCTATGCCGGCAGAGGATGAAGAGTCCGTTTTCTGTTCTTGTACCTTGCAAACTGTGTGTAGCCGGCTTCTTTTGCCAGTGTGATCGACAGGTCGAAAGCGTGTGCGACTTCATTGGGTGAGTGGGCATCTGATCCGAATGTAATGGGGATATTACGTTCCCGTGCCAGTGATAAAATTCCAGGCGACGGATATATTTCTTTCACAGTCCTCCGTAGGCCTGATGAATTTATCTCGATGCACATGCCGGCTTTGGCGATAGCATCCAAAGCGGGCTGGACTATTTCGCTTATCACTGTATCGGAGGGACGGTATCCGAATTTCTTTGGAAGGTCAGGGTGGGATAGGCTGTCGTACATGCCGGTCTCGGCAAGTTCAGCTACTAATTTGAAATATTCCCGCCATGCCTGCTCTACATTTGCAGATCGCCAAATGGATATCATGCGCGGATCGTCAAATGCCCAGTCTTTGATGTAATGCACGGAGCCGAGTACAAAATCAAAATTTTGGGCAGGAAGCCAGTCGCTCAGGAATCGCTCGCAGTCGGGATAGAAGTCGGCCTCAATCCCGAAGAGTACTGGCAACTTTACTGAAGCCTGCACAGATCTTATCATCTGTGTATATTCGGAGAACTGGGACAGCAGCATCCTGTTGACAGGATCATAACCGCCGGGAGCCGGGCAGTGGTCGGTAAAGCATATCTCCGTCAGCTTTTTCAGGGCTGCCATTTCGGCATATTCCTGCACTGTGCCTTCTGCATGTTTGCACAGTGTGGTGTGCATGTGATAATCAGCCAGCATACTTGATCTCCCTCCGATAAATGAACCACAATAGGTCAGGTCGCATACGGATTCAATCAGAAACAGAGATCATTAATACTGCGTCATCGGACTAGGATGTTTTTGAGTTTTTTGAAGGATTTCGGATGCAATAGGACTAATATGACTCCGCCGACAATATTGCCTAGTGTCACAGGGACCAGATTGGAAATCATTGCAATCATACTCGCCATACTAAATAAATCGCCCTTTGCAAGAAGTCCGGCTGGGATAAAGAACATATTTGCCACACAATGTTCAGAGCCGCCTATGATAAATGTTGTTATTGGGAAAATAACGGCAAGTATCTTCCCTTCTGTGGTAATTGAAGACAAACTGATAATTACCGCCAGGCATACGAGAATGTTACAAATAATCCCTCTTAGAAAGGCTGGCCAGAAGAGGAGTGATAACTTGGCAGTGGATATCTTTGCAAGAGTCTCTCCCAGTTTGGAGATCTCGCCGTCGGCAGTGAAATAACCTGAGCCGTAAAGCAGGAAAACAAGCAGAAGTGCTCCGAAAAAATTACCTATCCACACGACCAGCCAGTTTTTCATTATATGAGCCAAGAAGAATTTCTTTTCAATAAACCCTGCTGTCATCAGCATGTTTCCTGTGAAAAGTTCTGCGCCTGCCAGAAGCACAAGTATAAGTCCTGTAGAAAAGACCAGGCCTCCCACAAGCTTTCCGATACCCGGGTCTGAATTATAGGCAAACATATATGATGCGCCGGTAGCGCCAAGAGCGATGTAAAGTCCCGCGAGAATGGCGTACATGAATAGTTCATAAACAGTCATCGCTGCTTTTTTCTTACCTATATCAACCAATGAGTTATTCATTTCTTTCGGCGTCAGCATTAATGATTGTGGCATATTCTCCTCCTTCTTTTTCAGTTAAACCTATCGCAATGCGAAAATATGTCAAATCAACGCCGGAAACGCAAGGTCGAGAATTGGCTTGAAATATTTCTTCATACTGGCGTGCCGAGTCGTAGTTCGGAGCGTTAGTGTAGCCCGCCTTCACTTCAGAAACTGAAGTTACGGCGCGGCAGTCTTCGTTCTACGCTGCGCTCCGAACGAAGACTGGTCGGGGCGGTGGGATTTGAACCCACGGCCTCTTGGTCCCAAACCAAGCGTTCTACCAGTCTGAACTACACCCCGATGACCATTAAGCGGGTTTCCTTATACCATAATGCGGATCTTATTCAAGAAATGACTCATAATATACGTATTGACATTATTTATGAAATTGTTACGTTCCGCATAAATAGTAACACGGAAGGAGTTTGCGGAATGAGGTATGCTTGTGTAATATTTGTGGGTGTGTTCATCTCAGCCTTAGCGTTTGCTGGTCGGCCTTTGACAATTGATGACGCTGATCCGGTTGAGCCGGGCCAGTTTGAATTCGAAGCGGGCGAGAAGCAGGAGTAATATTATGCACATGGCAGATGCTTTGATTTCACCGGCGGTGGGCGGGACGATGTGGGCGGCTAGCGCGGGTTTGCTTGCGTTCTGTGCCCGCAAGGTGCGGCAGACTCTGGATGATAAAATGATCCCGTTGATGGGCGTTCTGGGTGCATTCATCTTTGCGGCACAGATGATAAACTTCGCGATTCCGGCTACTGGCTCGAGCGGGCATTTGGGCGGAGGCCTGATTCTCGCGATTCTTTTGGGTCCATATGCATCGTTCCTGGTAATTGCTTCGGTTTTGACCGTACAGGCTTTCTTCTTCGCTGACGGCGGTCTACTGGCGCTGGGGTGCAATATCTTCAACCTCGGGTTTTTTCCGGCATTCATCGCATATCCTTTGATATATAAGCCGCTTGCGGGAGGTGCCAGGGTTGGCTGGCGCGGGGCTATGCTTGCGGCTATACTAGGCCTGCAGATGGGTGCTTTTGGCGTTGTAATGGAAACAACAATGTCAGGCATATCCGATCTGCCATTTAAAACTTTTGTATTAATGATGCAGCCGATACACCTGGCAATTGGTATTGTTGAAGGATTGGTGACTTCAGCTGTGATTGCCTTTGTTTCTAAGGCTCGGCCTGCCTCGATTCCATGGCCTGCTTCCGGTGATGGCGGATCTATTGGCTTGGGTCGCGTGGTAATTAGGCTGTTGATTATAGCGGCCTTTGTGGGCGGTGGCCTGAGCTGGTTTGCATCTTCACATCCCGATGGTTTAGAATGGGCCATGGGAAAGGTTAGCGGTAAAGAGGAGCTGGAAAAACCCAATGTTGGTATCTACAAGCATCTTTCGACAATACAGGAAAAGACTGCTGTTATGCCTGACTACGACTTCAAATCTGCGGAATCGTCCATGGTCGAAGCTGTAGAAACGACAGGTGTTCAACAGCAAGCCAAATGGCCTGCTGTCAATGCGGGCACTTCCATCGCTGGACTCGTGGGCGGTTTAGCTACAATGGTGCTGGCGGGCTTGATCGGGTATGGACTCAGACGGTGTTCTGGTGTCTGACCATTTGTATATTGACTGCTCCTGTAAATAAGGTATTACAGATTGCAAGAAAGGTAATACTATGCAAAAGCAATTATTGAGCAGGTTCAGTATGTCTATGGCGAATGACCTTGTCGTTCAGCTTGATCGTATGGTTAGGGAAAAGGGTTATGCAAACAGGTCGCAGGCGGTTTCTGAATTGGTGCGTGATCGGCTGGTGAGTCATAACGCGGAGAAAGTAGACCAGGAAATAGCTGGCACGATAACGCTGGTATACGATCACCATAGGCCTTTGATTCAGGCTCTTCTCACCGACATCCAACATGATCACGGAGATTTGATTATTTCGTCCATGCATGTGCATCTCGACCACCATAACTGTATGGAAGTACTGGCAGTCAGGGGCAAGTCGGGGCAGGTGCAGGCGATGGCAGATCAGATAGTCTCCGCCAAGGGAGTGAAACACGGCAAGCTGACGGTGACTTCTACGGGTAAGGATTTCAGTAAATAAAACGCAGGTTGTTGCTTCGCCAAACTAACTACGCAGTATAAAAAAGATATTCGTGCCGCATTTGGAGCAGTAGTCTGAAGTTTATGAGTTTTGACAAATACATTGAAGTGGGGCGGATGGATGATCTGGGGCGGTTGAATACTCCAGTCCATCGTCTTGATGCGCGGGTTAAGGCGGTTACGACTCTAGCTTTTATTATAGCTGTCATGTCATTTTCCAGGTACGAAATATCAGCACTAATCCCGTTCTTTCTTTATCCTGTTGTTCTGCTGGCGGCAGGTGGGATGCCGCTAGGTTATCTTCTGCGCAAACTGCTGATTGCCTCGCCTTTTGCGCTGGCTGTTGGGCTGTTCAATCCCTTTCTGGATCGGCAGGTTGTGCTATATATCGGGGATATTGGCATATCAGGCGGCTGGCTGTCTTTTGTCTCTATTGTCATTCGCTTTGCTCTCACCGTGAGCGTGGCGTTACTGCTTGTTGCTTGTACAGGAATCAACAGGTTGTGCGCCGGCATGGAGCGACTGGGTCTGCCTAAGGTTTTTTCAGTGCAGTTGCAGCTTCTTTATCGCTACCTGTTCGTGATAGCTGATGAGGGGCTTAGGATGATGCATAGTGTCGAGCTGAGGTCAGTTGGTAAGCGCGCAATGAGAATAAGAACATATGTGTCGCTTATAGGTCATCTTCTTGTCAGGGCAATGGATCGGGCCCAGCGTGTATACCAGGCAATGGTTTCGCGGGGATTTGACGGACAAGTCAGGATTCTGAGGCCAACTAGCATGCGGTTTCAGGATCTGGCGTTTTTATTCGGATGGATCTTGTTCTTTGCCGTCGCCCGTTATTGGAATCTTTCTGAATTGCTTGGTGAGCTTTGTTCAAAATACACCCTCCTGGTTTTACCGGGTAGTTAGTATGAATATGGCACGCTTTGCGTGACATATTCATGTAATAAAATTTACGAAGGAAATTTTATGAGTCATCATATTGTGGAAGTGCGCGATCTTGGATTCATATATCCAGATGGCACAGAGGCCATCAAGGGTATATCATTTCGTATCACTCATGGGGAGTCCGTCGGCATAATTGGATGTAATGGCGCCGGTAAATCCACGCTTCTTACGCATTTGAATGGTTATCTGTCTGCGTCACACGGAGAGGTGCGCGTTGGGGACGTTCCACTGTCAGCTGAAACTGCCGCAGCAATCAGGCGTTCGGTCGGGATTGTCTTTCAGGATCCTGATGACCAGCTTTTTATGCCAACGGTTGCGGAGGATGTGGCGTTCGGTCCGCTTAATGCAGGCTTGCCGCAGGCTGAGGTCGAGCTCAGGGTTGCGTCATCTCTTGCGCGCGTTGGTATGGCACACGTGTCTGAAAGGCCACCGTACCGTCTTTCGGCGGGAGAGAAGCGTGCGGTGGCAATAGCCACAGTGCTGTCGCTTGAGCCGGATATTCTTGTGATGGATGAGCCTTCTTCCAATCTGGATCCCCGCGCTCGTAGGCGGCTGATTAATCTTCTCAAATCATTTGAGCACACAAGAATAATTGCCACGCATGATCTCGAGCTGGTTGTTGAGGTGTGCTCACGTGTTATCGTAATGGATGGAGGGAAGGTCGTGGCAGATGGATCCACTCTGGATGTTCTGGATGACGAGGTTCTGATGCTCGAGCATGGACTTGAGAGACCGCACATTCTCCGGCATTCACATCCGCATTGATGCGGCTCACCCTGAGGGTTCGCCCTACCTTTCAGGAATTGAGGTAGGGCGAGGCCTCTGGCCGAGCCGTCTTCATTTGGTTGCGGACATTGGTCGCGCTAGTCGAAGAAGCAGCTAACCAGTTTATCCGTAGCTTGATAGGTAAATCCGGTTTTGAACCGGCCCTCTTTTTCCTGGGAATCGAAAGTAGCCGGTGCAATCATATCAGTCGACATTACCAGATCACGCCCGGCATTGGTGAGGACTCCAGGAAAAAGTGTGCTTGTTTCTTTTGCACTGTTCTGTCACCTTTTGCGCATGAAAACGCTCCCCGGTATTGCTTGGCTACCAGTTCAAGATTACCAAAAAAACTTATTTGATGAGATTGCTGTGGATCCTGCCTTATGCGGAAGTAAGCTTTCGAATTACGGCGACATTGTCTATTCTAAAGAAAACTTGGGTCAGGTGTTCTGGTGCAGGACTGTCCTTGAAAAGCCATTCATTGCTGAATTCCAGACCATCCGCGAGGCATCAGATATACTGCGAGGGATCCAGAGAAACTGGGCTCATTATCCGGTGGCTGCGTTCAGGAGAGCGGAGCTCCTAAAGGAAAAGCTACCTTTCATCAACGAAAAACCCAGGCGTTTCCCATATACTGTCCCGCTTTCTCCTATGGGAATATGGAGTTTGATCGATGAGAACACCATTTTTGCTTCCGCTGTAACCTCCAGCCCGTTCCCATGCGGTGAGATTCGTTTTGAGGAAGATCATGTGAATCCGCCTAGCAGAGCGTACCAGAAGTTGTATGAGGCGCTTACTTGGGTGTCCTGGCTCAAAAGCACCAATGCCTCTTTGTCTGCCAGTTTTCCGGGACCTACTTCGCGCTGTGTTGACGCTGGAGCGTGTCCTGGAGGTTGGACTTGGGTGCTGAACTTTCTTGGTGCGCAGATTACGGCGATTGATCGCTCAGAGCTTGATCCACGCCTTATGAACAAACCAGGTATTACTTTTGTAAAGCATGACGCATTTACACTGAAACCGGCGGATCTCGGGCAGCAGGACTGGGTTTTCTCGGATGTCATATGTTATCCGGCCAGACTGCTTGAATGGGTACAGGAGTGGCTTGAATCAGGGCTTTGCAAGAATTTCGTCTGCACTATAAAGATGCAGGGGGTTCCTGACCACGTGACGACTCGCGCTTTTGCCGCAATTCCTGGAAGTCGTATCGTACACTTGACGGCGAACAAAAATGAACTGACCTGGATAAGGTGCGGCTGACAATGCACAATGTAGATTTACCGTAGGGGCGTTGTTTGCGACGCCCTACGTTCTTCGGCATCTTTATCGACTCGCTTCTTGACTCGCTTGCGAATAAAAGAGCACACTCGGCTGCGGATTATAGTACAGTTGCTTTGCCGTGCAACAGTCAATTTGAGGAATATATCGATGCCCTATTTGGGAGAGATCAGTGCGCTTTGCTGCTCTTTATTGTGGAGCTTGAGCGCTATTGCGTGGAGTAATGCTGGCCGGCGTGTGGGTTCGCAGGTGTCCAGTGCAGTTCGGCTGATACTGGCTATGCTGATGCTTATTGCAATCCACTGGGCGATCTATAAGTCACCATTCCCTTTGGGCGGAAGCCGGCATGGTTTCATTCTCCTTGCCTTGAGCGGCGTAGTAGGGCTGGGCTTGGGTGATTTATGTTTTTTTAATGCGCTCAAGCTTGTAGGGCCGAGGATCGGGATGATGCTGGCGACGATTTCTCCTGCGTTCACCGCAGTTCTTGCATATTTTCTTCCGCCGCACGAGGCATTATCAGGTGTGGCAATACTTGGCATGATAATGACCATGGCAGGCGTCATATGGGTCATTCTTGAGAAGCCGGCGGAGGATGCATGGAAAGTCCCGCCTGGAATGTTCCGGCGTGGCGTCATGATGGGCTTGCTTGGCGCAACGCTGTTCAGTGTCGGTTATCTTTTTACTAGGCAGGCTCTCGATCCTAAAGCTGGGATGGGGTGGGACCCGTTTCCGGCAGTCCTGGTCCGGGTGGTTGCCGCCTTGGCTGTAACACTTTTTATCGTTACCTTTTCCGGAAATCTTACGGGAGTTAGGAGGGTTTTTTCTGACTGGACGACTCTCAAGATAATAACTGCCGGAACGATAGTCGGACCGGTTTTAGGGATATGGATGTCACTGATAGCGTTCACGCATTCTGACGCCGGAGTTGCAACAGCCCTGATTACCACTGGGCCGCTGTTTATGATTCCGATTGTGTATTTTAGTCATGGCGAGAAGACTTCATTGCGCGGGATAATCGGGGCCATTGTGGCGATAGCAGGTGTTGTATTACTTGTCCTGCGCAGGGAGCTAGGATGAGGAAGAAGCCTACGCGGTATTATGGGTTAAAGATGCAGAACGAAGTTACAGGCCGTAAGGAATAACCGAAATGAATGATGTTGCACAACCTGGCGGCTTGCCTCCTAAGGCAAGCAGTCGAATCGATCTTCTCATTCTGTTGATCGTTCTCGCGGCTTTGCTGCTTATTCCTTTACTGATAATGGCTACTGGGTATACACCTCTGGATGATGTGATGGCGAACGCGGCACTGGCCGTTAGCGGGAAAGCCTGGGATGATATTATGCTTCTCAGGCAGGGAGTTTCGCTGAACATGCATAATCCCGGTTGGGACATCTTATTGCGGGGTATGTTCGCGGTGACAGGTTCGGGGCCATGTGTGCTGGTGGGGTTTGCCGTAGCTGGAATGATGGCAGTCTTTCTTTTGTCCGGCCTGTCATCTGTAAGGCGTCCTGAAGCCTGGTTGTCGGCTCTACTAGTCGGATTCATTGCCGAGCCTGACTTTCTTATACGGATCACGTTGGGGAGACCATTCATTCTGACCAGCGCGGTGCTTGTCTTGGTACTGGCTCTTTGGACAACAGGGCCTGTCATAATCAGCAGAAGAGTGCGCTATGCTGTGACAATTTTGTGCGTTGCGCTTTCATCATGGATTCATGGGAGCTGGTATTTGTTTGCACTGCCTGTTTTGGCTTTTCTTTTATCAGGTCGTTTACGTGATGGGATAGAGCTGGGCATTTGTTGTATGGCCGGCACGTTTCTGGGTGGTACATTAACAGGACATCCCGTGGTTTTCATCTTACATCATATTCGACATTTTGGTTTGTCTTTTGGCATGTTGCCCAGAGACTTTATGGTTGGTGAATTCAAGGCTTATAGTCTAAGCCCGGAAATCCCGATAATTATGGTCGCTGGTCTTGGTTGGCTTGGTATGCGGAATCGGACCTGGCGTGTATTTCTCGATCCGGCGGCTGTATTGATGATAGCTGGTCTCTTAATGGGGCTCTCCGTGTCCAGATTGTGGCTGGATTGGGGCATGCCTGCAATGCTGTTTTGGCTCGCTCGCCTGTTTGATGGGGAGTTTGCTAAAAGAATTCCTGCGGGGTGGTTAAGGCTTCCGCTTGTGGCCGGATTGGGCGTTGTTCTTGTGCTTGCCTGTGCGGTTGACTCACGTCATCGCTGGACGGAAAGAATACGGCTTCTGGCTTCAGTCGGGACAGTAGAGACGGATTCATCGTTGGCGAAAGGATTGCCGGGTAAGGATGGGATTATCTATTCTGGGAGCGTGTATGCTTTCAATCTCCTGTTTTACCGTTATCCTAATGAATCGTGGAGATACGCAGTGGGGCGTGAGCCGGCTATAATGAGGGACGAGGATTTTCCTGTGTTTGTCCGTATTCTACGTGAAGGCTATAATGTGACTACAGTGCGGCCGTGGGTAGAGCGAATGCAGGTTAATGACCGGCTGGTCATTTTCTTAGAAGGTCAGCCAGATCTTCCCATTCTTGAGTGGGCCTATATTGGGACAGGGTTATGGGCTGGGCGTCTTCCTCAGGGTAAAAACGGGCCAAGTGCTGGCAAATAAGAATCCGTCTCGTCCCCATGCCGTAGTCTCTTTGTGCTTATGTGACGGATGAGCTATGCTTAAGCTAGTTTACAAACCGGAGATGGGTATGTTTAAGGGTGTGTATTCCCACTTGTCGTTGACTTTTTTTCCATATTCCAGTGTGCTGCGGTTGCTTGACAAGGTGACGCCTTTGTCGATATCCGGCAACGACTGTGCTCTATAATCCGGCAAGTTTCTGGTTTGTCCGCTGACTAGGCTGTAAGCCATGAATTGCCGCGTATCCAGCATCCAGTATATAATCTCACCCGCTTCGGCTGCCTGATAATGCCAGGTTGCTGCGATTTTTCTGTACTCGCCGGTCGAGGTGCGAATCCACAGCTCCGAGATGCCGTCTTTGTAATCATCTGACTTGCTTTCCAGAGGGTTGACAATCAGTACGATCGTGCCTTCTTTGTCGGCTAGATGTCTTTCAACCACTTTGTATCCTTTGTTTCGTAAGTT
>CAMCYG010000006.1 GCA_945883775.1 Victivallis vadensis | reverse complement strand
CTGCGGCTTGACGCAGCTTTCCTTTGACGTGGCTTGCCTGCCAAGCCGTAACCTTGGCGAAGGCTGGACACGTCATCTTTCTCTTTCAACTAATTACAATCATATTTGCCTGTTTCGCAACCAGTCAAGCCTGTTTGCAAGAAAGAGCGGCGTCAAGCCGCCGCACTCCAAATTCCATTGTTTCATACTAGTTGCAAGCCAAACTCCAGCCGGCGCATGACACATGCGCCGCTACAGACAGAAAAACTTTCCTCACTGTAGCTGAGCTTGCTTGCCAGGCCATAGCCTCTTGGCGACGGCTGGTGTCAAGCTCAGGTCTTTTTCGCCGGCGCATGACACCATCCTTCGTCCAAGCACTACAGACCGGCAAGCATGCGCCGCTACAATTTGCTCAATTTCAGCATTTCGCAGTATAAACGCCTTAGTTTGTTAGGCATGGTAGGGCGAGGCGCCCTTTTATCCCCCCACCCCCCCCGACCAAATATTTATAAATTTTGTTGTTGTGCATCATTTAAAGAATATTTATATTATAAAGCTCAGGTTGGGAACATATGAACCAGTTGAATATAAAAGAGTTGCTGGATAAGTTTAAGAGGAAGCCGAATGATGTCGTAGGCATAGACATCGGATCTACCTCTATCAAAATAGTCCGGATGAAGAAAATCTCCGAGACTGAAACAATAATAACAGCAGTAGATGTAATTCCCCCGCCTGTGATCCAAGTCACTGAACCGCTGGCACCTGCAGCTGCACCCGTTGGCAAAAAGGAGCAAACTGATACTGTTGCCGCCCTGCCCACTTTCAACGTAACCCCAATTGAGCTTCCGGCTAGAATACGGGGCAAATATGCCGCATTCACCGTTACCGGCAATTCGGCTGTGGTCAAGCTGGTAAGCTTACCGGGCGCATTTGATGCCGCAGCCGAGGAAAAAGTCATTAGCAGTCTAGGCCTGGATGATCCAAACCTGTACAGGATAGGATACAAGATCCTCGTGGAGGGCCACGGAAAGAACGAAACAAAGGTACTTGCTGTCGCCCTGCCGGAACGGGATGCAATCATCGCCCCGATGCTTACCCCTGCCGGATTGCCAGCACCGTTCTCCATTGAGGTGGCAGGTCTTGCAACTTTGACATCATTTATGACGACAGCCGCCATTCAGCACGCAGAAGAAGCAATCGGCGTCCTCGAATTTGAGACAACGACTACAACTTACGCTATATTCAACAAAGGGGTTCTTTCTCTTATACGGCGCTTCGATTTCGGAACAGCAACCATTATAGAGAAAGTGCAGGAAGCTCTTGGCGTCGACCAGGAAACTGCGCAAGGTATAATAGCAGACGGAGCATTTGATATCTCTCAGGCAATCAGCGACGTCATGGATCCGTTCATTAAACAACTCACGGTATCCAAAGATTTCATAGAAAGACGGGAGAACTGCCACGTCCTCAAGATGTACATAGCAGGCGGGCTTGTTGTATCCAGGGACGCTATCGCCGAGTTAAATTCAGCAATGGGCATAGAGATATTGACATGGAATCCGTTTGCCGGCTTGAATATGGCACCTGACGCGATGGACGAGAAATTTAAGGGGCAGGAATGGCGCTTTGCTGCAGCCTTGGGCGCATGTCTTGCTACATTTGAGGAAACATGAACTTAAGAATCGACCTGATATTAGCGACTGAGCAGAGAAGCGCCAGCGTTTTGAGCGGAAAGATGATATTGCGCATCTCCTGCATCACGGTGCCGCTTATACTGCTAACGATAATCGGGCTGGCTGGCACAAAGATATGGAGAACGAATTCCGAACTTTCCGCTCTTGAACAGCAATGGGCCATAGACAAACCCAAGCAGGAGGCCGCTGTACTGCTTCGTGGCCTTCTTGCTCAAAATAACGACATGAGCGCCGCGACTTTGGCCTGGAAGAAAACACACCTGGACATCTGCAAGGTACTTTCCGAGATCATCAAAGAGACTCAGTCCAATGTACAATTCGACTTACTGAGGCTTAACGAAAGCCTGCAGCCCAATGGAACACGGACCTACAGCATAGTCATCAAAGGCAGATCTTATGGCGAGGAAGCAGAAAGCAGCGTTCTTGCATTGAGAAAACGGCTGTCTGCAAACGTCTATCTTGACCCTTTACTGGTAAAAGTCGAAGTTCCTGTCTTTAAAGGCGATGACTCGCCAACGGCAGAGAAAACAGACCGAATATTCCAGATCGATTGTCAATTTGAGCCCAGGAAATTCGAATGAAATTCCCCACAGACCCAAAACAAAAAATGCAGATATACGCTGGGATAGCTGTCGGAGTAATAGCCGCAATCGTACTCATATTCATGTTTGTCGTCCAACCCATGCAGGCGACGCAGGAAAAGAAAGTTGCCACTATCACCACGCTAAAAGACACTATCAAGAAAGCCGACATCGACATCAAACAGACGGAGCCAGACAGGCTCGCGCGCCGGAAGTTACTCACAGAAATGATCGATTTCTCCAATAAGTATGTCCTTCCGCCCGTACTGGGCAACTACCAACTCAAAGCCCGCGAGATTGTAGAGACACAGGCGAAGAAGATGGACATCAAGATCGAACCTCCGCGAGAAGCAGGAATCACCGACATACCATTCAGAGGCACAGCAGGCATCTTGAAAGGGTACAGCCTCAGGGTAACGATGAAATCCGGAGCGCACAAATTGCTCTATTTCCTCAGAGAGATCGAGACAGCAAACCCTTATATATCAGTGACAGCCGTAAACATATCAGGCCAGGAAAACACCGACCCCATGAATCATATTATTACAGTTGATATACAGTGGCCTATTTGGACTGATCCAGAGTTCCCGATAAAGCTCGAGGAAATGCTCAAGGAGACCGAACCTAAACAATAGAGATGGTGTCTTATGGCTAATAGATATACCGTGGCGATACTAATGACTGCGATGCTGTCAATTTCGGCGTTTGCCGAAGATCCAGTCCCCGCCCCTGCAGCCACAAACAAGGCTGAGTCAGCCGCCGCCACACCTGTTGCAGCCGAACCTGTCGCAACGAATACTATTGCACTAATCGACGACACATCCCGCGACCCGTTCTGGCCTAAAGGTTATGTTCCTCAGGGAAAAGTACTTCCCGCTCAGGTAGCTGACAGCGCCACAGGTGACTCAGCGGCAGTCAAGAAAAAGAAGATAGAAGCCAAGTGGCCCGTCCTTAAAGTCGGCAGCATCAATAAAACAAAGGACGGCACATATATTGCTCTTATCGACGGCATAGGCGTGATCGAGACTGGAAATATTATAAAGATCAAAAAGGATGGCTACCAGTTCTCTTGGAAAATAGAAGAGATACGTAAGGCCGGCGTAAAGATGAAACAGCTGGATGTCAGGATAGCACTGTGAAAGTAGTCCCGATGTCTCATCGAGAATTTTGTTAGATAAGGCTTTAATGTAGTTCCGGTGTCTCACCGGATTATGGACTCTGTGAGGATTTTGACTAAATTGAAGTAAACAAGGAGAGAAGCAATGAGAAATAAATGGTTAATAATGATGTTGTCCGTCATGGCCGCAGGACTAGGTCTACTTATGATACAGGGATGTGAAGACTCAAAAGACACCGATCTCAGCGGCGACCTGACCAATGATTTCGCGTCCGAAAGCAGGGACTCATACGACACAATTGCCTCAGAGCAAGAGATTCAACTGACCCCTAGTGGAGCCACTGCCTCCAGAGTCGGCGAAAAGATCACCTTTACCGCTCAAGGAGGACAAACCCCATATGCTTGGTCAGTAACTGATACTGCAGTAGGCACGGTTTCAGTGCAGGAAAACACACACTATGCAACTTACACTGTTGCAACGATAGCCAAGAATGAGATTATCGTACAAGACAACAAAGGCGTTCGCGCATCGGCAGCGATCAACTATACAAATACAGTCGCACTCTCAATTACACCAAGCCCGCTAAACATCACCCCACCCGCTGCAGGGACGCGCACATTAACGGCAACTGGCGGAACTGCACCATTCACTTGGTACGTAAATAACACTGCGCTAGGGACAATCGGAGCGACTGGAACAACCGTTACATATACAAGTCTAGGCGTGACCATCGGAACCAACACCATTACCTTAATAGATGCCAACGGCACTCAAAAGACCACCCCAGCCAACCACATAAATTAATCAACGGAGAATACTACTATGAAGAAAAACAAACAGCCGATATTGTTAATAACGATTGGGACGGTGCTTGCCGCTCTTAGCACGATGCTAGTGCTTGCACAGCAGAATGAGGGTCCTGCGACACAGGCCCCCGTAACGGAAGGCACCTCTGCTGTAAAGGTTACAGACGGAGCAGTAGCCCCTGCACCTGCCGCAACTGAAACATCGGCCCCTGTACCAGCAGTGCAACCATCAGTAGCACCTGAAGCCGCACTTCCGCCCCCTGCGGTTGAACAACCAGTTGCCACAGCTGAACAGACTAAACCTGTAGAGGCTACTGCTCCTGCAGTAGCTACCGAACAGGCACCTGCACAGACCGATGGATCAATATTCCTAGCTCCAACAAAAGACGAGGACAAAGACGCACCAATCGGATCCGCACCCGCGGTCCCCGAGAATGCAGATGCAACTATAAGCATCAGTCTTGATGATGTCGCCCTTGTTGATGCAGTGAAAATGTTCACTCGCATTTCCGGCGCAAACATTATGTACACACCAAGCAATCTGGTCGGCAGGGTAAACGTTAACCTGAGCAACGTGGACTGGAAACCGGCACTGGAATCAATTCTAGACATGAACGGCCTGGGCCTGATTGAGAAAATCCCGGGATCACAGGTCTATACAATAACAGCAAAAGGAACTGGTCCTGAACCACTTATCGTAAAGACCTATGCTCTTAAATATGCATCGGTATCGAATATCGCGCCGACAGTCGTAGCAATGGTTCCACCTCCCGGCAAAGTATCGACGTTTCCGTCAAGGAATACTCTAGTCGTCCAGACAACAAGCGCAAATCAAAGCGAGATAGAGAATCTTGTGGCGGCAATCGACACCATTCGCGAGCAGGTGTTCATAGAAGCCAAGTTCATGGAACTGACGGACTCTGCGCAGAAAGACCTTGGAATCAACTGGCAGTCACTGCAGGGGTACAACCTGAACGCGAGCAGTCTTTTGTACAAGTATAATAAAGATGAAACATGGAATCAGAGCAATAAAGATGCATCCAAGCAATGGGACAAGCGAAATAAAATTGATAATATTGATCAAACCTACGACCTCTATGGGGCACAATATGTCGACGAAGAATATATAACCCCACCAGCATCAGCGTCTGCAGCGACAGCGCTTCCTGCGCTTAGACAAATGCCGACACGTACTGTTTCCGATACCATTGACACAGGAAAAGAAGTTACTCGAGACATAGAAGACGGCTATGTAAGCACGGTTACTGCAGCTAAATCTGCTGTATTGGGAGCGGCTGACTTCAACGTCATATTGAGCGCATTAAAACAAATGAACGGGGTCAGCGTGGTATCAAACCCGAAATTACTTGTTGCGAACGAAGAACAAGCCACAATACACATCGGTGAGCGCGAAAAACCTTTTGTGTCCAGCTCAACGGCCGGACAGCAGGGAATAGCACCTATTGTCACGTACAACCCGGGCGAACCCGTTGATACTGGCGTTAAGCTGACGGTCACACCAACCGTGAATACACAAAGCAACATAACGGTAAAAATCGAACCTGAGCTTACACGTTTTGTGAGAAACGCAGTCGCACCCGACGGACAGACTTACCCGATCATCTCCACCAAAAAAATCATGACCACCTTCTGTCTTGAGAGTGGAAAGACGGTTGCAATAGGTGGACTGACTGACGCCAATGATCGCGAAACCGTCACCAAGGTGCCTATCCTGGGCGACATACCTATCATCGGCAAGTACCTGTTCACACACACCTCAGACGTTAAGTCACAAGCAGAAACAATAATATTCGTTACTGTGGCGATTGCTGCACCTAGTGATATCAGAAATGACACAGGTCTTCCAGAGGACACGGAACTGACCCAAAAGAAAATGATAGAGAAAGAGATAAGAAAGAGCAGATATAACGCTGAAGTCGACGCAGCAAGAGCTGACGCTGACAAGGCGATATCAAAGCAGGCCAAGAAGGTCCGCGCCAAGCTAAAGAACAAAGAGTAGTAGTATTCACCAGACAATATTTCGGGGGAAAGGATCAAACCTTTCCCCCGTTTTTGTTTATGCGTCGCATGCTTGCCATGCCGCAGTGCTTTGACGAAGGATGGTATCACGCGCCGGCGGAAAAGACCTGAGCTTGACACAAGCTCAGCTACAGTGAGGAAGGTTTTTCTGTCTGTAGCGGCGCATGTGTCATGCGCCGACTGGAGTTTGGACTTTACTAGTATAAATTAGTGACATTTTGGAGTGCGGCGGCTTGACGCCGCTTTGTGTAGCGAGCCTCGGCTCGCGTATTGTGCGCAGCCGAGCCTGCACTGAGAAAAGCGGTGTCGAGCCACCGCACTCCACATGGGAGCAGATATTGACTTTTAATAGAGAATTATCCTTAGCTTGATAGCAATGCGCCTCGCCCTACCTTTTTGGTATATGGGTATGGCGAGGCGTCTCTGCCGAGCCGCTCTGGATGGGGACATCAATTGTTTCGATCACCCACAAAAGGAAGCACATAAACTGCTTTTATTCCCGCTACCGATATGCAATCATCCCAGCCATGAGGTTTATACGAACAGAAGTATGGGGTTATGCAATTCTACTGGTGACCCTATTCTGCATATGCACTATCGCTGTGTGGCATACGCTTGCCTTTATTCACGAATCGGTACCCAGCCATGACGAATTCACCATTATAACCATTCTGGTATGGGCAATAACACTCGGATTCATGTTCATAGCCGGTGCTTTCGGACTATGGGCCATTGAGTTCTCGGCCGTTGCTGAAGGCCAGAGAAGAATCAGCCGAATGGTCAATTCCATGGATTATATTCAAGATGGCCTGATTGCATGCAACAGCAAAGGTCTCATAACAGGATCAAACCTTGCAGCAAGAAAGATAGTCAGAATAGATGCCGATTCCCATATATCCCAGATATTCCCATCCTTATCCGAAAAGGACATTATCAAACTAATAACTTCTGAAGATCAATACGAACTGGAGAAAGAAGTCCAGATCGGACATCTCTTGAGGATTCTGCGCTTTAGATCCCAGCCGGCCGAAGGAATAAGCCTGATAATGATCAGCGATGTAACAAACGCCAATACCGAGCGGTTACGCGCCAGACAAACGGCCAGACTGCAGCTCATAGGTCAGATTTCACGGGGTGTTGCCAACGAGTTCAACAGTGTACTCTGTGCCATTTCCGGATATGCATCTTTGTTTAAAAGGCTTCCCAGAGATTCATCTGAGGTTAATTCTGCTATTGATGCTATTATCAAGAATGCGGACCGTGGTGTGGCAATATCGGAACAGCTACTTCAGCTTGCAAAGCCTGTTAGTTCTGGCAGTTCGGCCGAATATCTGCCAGCACATATTGAGAAGGCCATAGAAATCCTCAACGAGACACTGCCAGTTGGATGGAAGATCTCAAGCACCATCGACCATGATATCCCCGTAATAGGGACCAGCGGCATTCAGATAGAACAGCATATTATCAACACATGTATAATGGCATGCGATATTATCCCTAAAGCCGGATTCATTACGATCTCGGCACGTAAGACCGGCTCTTGTGCCCTCGCCCAGGTCAATGGCGAATATGCATGCATTGTTCTTATTTCGATTACACAGGAAGCGACTGACATGGATTCCCTCAATTGGAAGGATGTCCCAGCAGGGGCTGATCCGCGAGTTGTCTTCTCTGTGCTGAAATCATTGATTGATGAGGCGGGTGGAGATATGGACGAACGTAGGTGCAATGGTTCTGTGCTATACCGTATAATGCTTCCTCAGGGAAGGCTCCGCGATATTAAGACTGATAGACAGGCAATTGCTGAAGAAGTAAGCGCCTATATCAAGGGCTGGCATGTCTTACTGGTTGCGCCCCAGAAGGAACAGACAGCATTGGACAATCGACTCAAAACCATAGGTGTTCAATCGCAATACATTGACAATCTAATGACGGCCCTGCCTAAGATTGAAAGCGACAAAGACCTCCATGCCATAATAATCGACAAACGAATACTGGGCAGCCAGTCCTCAGCATTACTTAGAGCCATACTAAAGCTAAGGCCCGAGTCAGGGCTTATAGTCATAACGGATGCCAATGAATCAGCTGACGAGGCATTTGTAAATCAGGTTGTTTTCGTTGAACAGAATGCTCAACCAGACAGGATAATCAATCAGCTGGTAGATGCCAGGACCATGGCCGCTCAGCGTAAAACGTAATTATTCCATCCCCTCTGCTGGCGATAGGCTAATATTGTCGATAAGCCTTGTCTTACCGTATTTGACGGCCACGGCCAGAAGCGCAGTGGAAGTGATTGTCTTTACGTCGACAAATCTTTCATTATCAAGGATTTCAATATAATCGATCAGATTCGGCTGACTATGCTCTATTATATTCAGGACGTGATTCTTGAGCTTACCGGTATCGCGCTCCCCGGACCTGTAGAGCGCAAGAGCACTAAACAGCGCCCTATGTATAGCCAAAGCGCGCTCACGTTCTTCAGCTGACAGATATACGTTGCGTGAACTTAGCGCGAGTCCATCGACGTCCCTGACAATAGGCGCCAATATTATGCTCACAGGTATATTTAAATCAGCAACCATTTTCTGTATAAGCCTGGCCTGTTGTGCGTCTTTTTGTCCGAACACCGCGAAGTCAGGCTGAATGATATTAAATAACTTTGCAACTATAGTAAGCACACCCTTGAAATGAACAGGCCTGGTCCTTCCGCATAAGACTTTTGACATGACATCTTCATTCACGAACACAGAATGACCAGACAGATAAATCTCTGCATCATCAGGCATGAACACCATATCTACTGCGCTATTACGGCATAGTTCTATATCCCGTTCTGGGTCTCTTGGATACCTGGATAAATCTTCGCCAGGCCCGAATTGGGCAGGATTGACGTAAATACTTACAATTACTATATCAGCCACTTTACGGGCCATTTCAATTAACGACAGATGCCCTGAATGAAGGTATCCCATCGTAGGAACAAGGGCAATCGTGCGGCCATTTTGCCTGCAAGCAAGACAGGAGGACCGGATAGAGTCAACCGATTTAAAGATATTCATCACAGATGAGCTACAATCTTGCTTTAACTGCCTCCACAAGGGTATCACCCCGTACAGGCTTGGTAAAAAGACTATGCTTGGTACTCGTGCCAACAATTGATTTAAGGGTATCCGATGCCACAAATCCCGTGCAGAATATTATTGACGGCATCTCCCAGTCATTTTGTTGACAGTATTTATCGATCTCATTGAATGCCCTTTGCCCGTCCATAACCGGCATATGTAAATCCATAAGGATAACCGCATAATGGTTCAACCGGAACTTATCAAGGGCTTCAAGACCATTAGCCGCAGTATCAATCACAATCCCAGGCATGGAAGCAGATAAAATCATCTGAAAAAGCCGGACAATCATGCTTTCATCATCCACCACCAGAACTTTATTCTTATCCACCTGTTTCATAATATTCTCTTCTTACGTAGTATCAGCCTACTGCCGGAAGATATATACGCATTGTCACACCCTGCCCCGCTACACTCTCAACACCAACAAGTCCGCCACTGTTAATAATCAACCTATAGGCAAGGGTCAAGCCCAAACCAACTGTACGTTTTGACGGCGACTTTTTCGTCGTAAAGAACGGCTCGAAAATGCAATTCATATGTCGCGTATCAATACCAACACCTCTATCTATTATCGAAATGCACACGTAAGGCTTACCATCTCGTCCCGATTGCGCGTGGCCATCCTGTGTCGGAAGCTTGGTCTTCTCTGCGACGATCTTTACCGAACCCTTATTATCCACCGCATCCCATGCATTATGCACCACTTTTTGCAATGCGGTGAGGATATCATTATACTGGCACTGGATTACCATGCCCTTTTTGCATGTGATATCCAACTTTATCCCTTCGAAATCGGCGACCCCATCGATTGAACGCTTTAGCGAATCCATCAAATCGTAAACATCTGTGTCAATGGTGTCGCTGGATTCTGAGGAAATTATATACATAAGCTGTCGATTTATGTTCAGGAGCTCTTGGGCGGCTGTTTCTATTGATGACATCAGACTTAAACCGTTGGTTCCCTCTTTTATGTCCATTTTAATAATCTCAGGATACGCCAGGATCGGTGTAAGCAGGTTGTTGTAGTCGTGAGTGATACCCCGCACAATCCTCGAGAACACATCAAAATTCTTGTCTAATACATCAACTTTAACGGGAAAAATATTCATATCGTTATTTGATAGCATATCACAGCGGTTGCAATCTTCACAATGCTAATATTTTACACAGACGGGACTGCGATTTGGGTGCGGCTCAACATTCTTCGCTCAAGAAGGGTTATGACCCATACCTATCAATTACAATGCGAGATGCTGAAATTGAGCAAACTGTAGCGGCGCATGTGTCATGCGCCGGCGGAAAGGAGGTTCTTTGCTGTTTTCAGTGGAATAGAATCGAAGAGTTTTGACAGAATTAACAGAATGTATCCTCGGATCCGTTGGATCCTATGGATCCAGAGGACAAAATTCAGAGAAATGAGTGAGTATGGAGTCTTGCGATAAGAAGTATGATCTGGCTGGCAGGGTAATTGGATTGGCACTGAAGGTGCATACTGCTCTTGGACCAGGATTCCTCGAATCCGTGTATCAAAACGCTTTGATCTTTGAACTTCGGTGCGCTAAAGCTTGAATTCAAGAAGAAATACAGAACGTTTGTGCCTGCAGTTCCTCCTCCATTTTGAACATTTTGTACATTCTGTCAAAACTCCCCTCTCTCTTAGCGGGGACCTGCCCGCAACCCGCCTGCAGCGATATGCAGCATTTCGGGCAGGTGCTACGCATAGCGTTGCAGGCGGGCGGCATCCAGAACTGACATTCCACTGAAAGTGACGAGAACCCTCCCTACCTTTCCGGAATTCAGGTAGGAAGAGGCCTTTCGCCTATGCCAAGAGGCTCCGGCGAGACATGTTGGCGAGCCGTCTTCATTTGGTTGTGCCGGGGTAGGCAAGCCGGGGCTCCGGCTCGGCCCTCTGGCCCTACGTTAAGAAACCTGCGTCTTAAGAAGCGCGACCTGCTATTGGCCTAGCGTGATAGTCTCAGGTATGACAATCGGATAATTCTTAGATTTCAGCCAATATTGCGGCCCCGCAATAGTCATATTACGCCCAATCACAGTCGATAGTTGATCCATGTTACCAAGAACGTAACAAAGAGTTGAGGGCCTGCCATCAATGTCTAATTTAATTATCCTGTATTTCGTCAGCTTGCTGGAGAATATACCAGCCTTCCTCAAGAAGCCTGAGTACTGGATGTTCGCGGCTTGTTCCTTGGAAGGGTCAAGGCTATCTGGAGGCAAACCTGCAGGAACAGGGATATCAGACTTCCTGACTAATGGCTGAATCACACTCACAGGTCTTTGGCCATCGTCGTGGATGGAAGCATCTAGAGGCAAAGGCATCGGCGGCTTGGCATAATCAGTCAGTGCTTCGTCCTTCGCCGCACTGACAACGGAGTTCGACACGACTGGTTTAGCATTGAGCCCTGTCATCAATTCAGCTTCAGCATCACTGCTCTGGTCATGCTTAACAGGCTCAGCATAGAGAGAACTTATCCAAAGGCTGCAACCCTTCGGAGGAGCAATCTTTAACCATTCGCCCTTGGTGTCTCTGATGTTAAGTTGAGTACCTTTATCTACTCTACCAATATATGTAAAATTAATGCCGGGCCCAGCTCTTATACGTGCCTTCGATGCTATAACAACCGATTCATTGACCAATTCCTTGTGAATCCAGACATTGCATTCCTCTGGCGGAAGAATCTCCATCCAATCGCCATCGGTATGGAATGCCTGCAAAACCTGACCCTTATTTACCTGGAACACGACCTCTTTGTCTTCACTCGGCCCTGCCCTTAGACAAACCGAATCTCCGCTCACAGTTACTTGCTGCGTAACCGAGGAAATGTCCTGAGTTACCAGCAATTGCATCAATATGGCCAGATAATACATAATAAACCGGCTGACACCGCCAGACTACTCTTTCGTCTTAGGAAGTCCCATACCCCTGTCGCCATCCTTCCACTTGTCTTTGGCCTTGAGTATGTTCACCCTCTCAAACCTCTTCAACACGTTTCTCTTTGCTGTAATCTTACTCGACGATTTCAAGCTTGAATGCTGACTCATAGTTATTACTCCTTTGTTAAAACGTGAGTAATGTAATCATCCCGGGGCTGAATGTCAAATCTGCACTTACCCGAATCCAGGCTTGACTGGAGACATACGAATGCATATCAATGCACCGAATGAACATCAAAAACATCGACCTTCTATTCAATTTGATCCTAATTGCCTTCTGGATCAGGCTGTGGGCAAGAGCCAACAGAGACAGCTTCTTTAACCCTTACGTATACATGGCAATGTCGCCTTCGGACAAAGCCTTAGAATTTCTGGATCCAGTAATCGGGAGACTTCCTGATATCGCCAAATCTGTAATAGTAATCCTATTCTTATTTGTACTTAAGTGCTTACTGTTGAGCTCGTTGCCATCAAACTCAACGCTTCTCCCATTAACATTTGGCATCAGCAGAGTTGCAGATATAAGCGACCTGACTAACTGTGCCATAGCGAGCGCAATTTCGCTTGGTATAACACTATTCTACCTCTGGGCACTTTCCATGATTTATACGCTCAACAGGTCCTTCTCTAATCGCGCATCCAATGCTCTGCAGGCGGTGTCCCAGCCAGTTTCGAGCCTTCCTCTGAGCATTCAGCCAATATTCCTAATTCTTTTCGGCTGTTTGCTAACGGCGCTTATTGATTTGACCGGCCTCCCTGCAGACATCCATGGCGCCGTATTAAATGTAACCTTGGGATGGGAAGCTGAACCGCTGGCGATGCTGTTTACGAAACTGGCGCTTGTGTCGCTAGCTGGATTCATAGGAATCATCAATCTCATAACCACATCACTGATAGTGCTGATAATTGCTTCGTGGATCGGCATGATGACGGCCAGAGGAGAACTGAGCGCTATTTCACGAGAATTTATCGATATGCTCATGGGACCTATGAGACGTTACCCCATCATGATCGGAATGATGGACATCACGCCAATAATTTTCCTCATGGTCCTGGGCTATCTGTACGACTTCCTGATGAGAATCCTGTCCACCAGTATTCAAGCCCTATGAGCGCACGAGTCATAACGGCGAACCAGTCGGCCGCACCTTATGCACAGGAAACTAATGGGTCAGTATGCCTCAACATTACCGTGGCACCGGCTGCATCTAGAAACCAGATCAAAGGAATTTATGGTAACACCATAAAGATAGCAGTAACAGCCCCACCGGAACACGGCAAAGCCAATAGCGCCATCATAGATATTCTAGCGGACGCTTTGTATGTAAAGAAGCAGAGCATAACCATTACTGCAGGTTTATCATCACGAAGAAAGTCAGTGCAGATCCGAGGAGTCTCACTCGCTCAACTAATTACGACTCTCGGCTATTAGCCGTCAGGAATTCATTGTATTGATCTGAACCTTATACGGAATTGCTTTTTGGAAGATTTCCCTTAGAAGGGGCGCTGCTTGCCGGCGCCCGATATTTGGTCTGGCTTGGAAAAACTACACGACTATTCGCAAACTTTTTGTTTTTCTGCGCAGAATCGTCGATCAGGGGATCGACTCCTACAGAAGAGCAGAATAGAAACGTGTTTGGTTTTTGTTTTGTAGGAGCCGCAACCCTTTGCGGCGATTGAAAAGAATCGTCGTTCAGGAATTCAACGCCGCCCCTACGGGAATCTACATGCAGTTGAAAAGCCTGATTGCATTGGCACGCGTCATCTCTGCCACCTTTTCATACGCTATGCCCCTTATCTCCGCCACCTTGCGCGCGACACTTTCCAAACGGGCCGGTTCGTTAACTCTGCCACGGTCCGGCATCGGGGATAGGTATGGCGAGTCAGTCTCGATTAGAAGCCTGTCTTCCGGAACGTACTTGGCGATTTCACGAACGTTCTCCGCATTTCTGAAAGTGACTATGCCGCTGATCCCGATATAGAATCCCATATTCAGAACTTTCGACGCAAATTCAGCCGAGCCGGTAAAACAGTGGATCACACCGCAAGACACACGCCCCCCACCCCCTCCAGACACTGCAGATAATATCTCCAACGTATCCTGCTCAGCATCTCTGCAGTGAACTATAACGGGCAGCCCCAAGCCCACAGCCGACTCGACCTGCAATTGAAACAGGATCTTCTGCGGTTCAGCGGTTTCCGGAGAATAGTGATAATCAAGGCCTATCTCTCCGATAGCCGCCACTCTAACATGCTTCTGAGCGGCCTGTTGCAGCATGCCAGCAATCAATCCCTCCATAGCACGCACAATTTCCAGACGACTAACTCCTGCATAGGCCTTAGCGCAATCTCGGTCATAGCCCAAAGCACAGTGAAGCATTTTGTGGTATCTAGCGCATATCTCAATAGTTCGCTCATTCATGATCTGCTCATGGCCCGTGCACATAACATCACTAACACCGGCAGAGATGGCATTCTTTACAATACCATCAAGCTTGTCGTCAGGAAACGAGGCAAGGTGAGCGTGCGAATCAAAAAGCATCATACCTCCAGAACTAGTCCATCATATGCCACAAACATATCCCTGCCCAAACTCAACTGCAGTTCGCCGTGTTCTACCTCATGACACATGTGAGTGAGATATGAACGGGTTGCACCAATAAGGCCCAGAACCTGAACACTTTGCTCTACAGTCATATGCGTCCGGTGCGGCCTGTAGCGCAAGGCGTCCAGGACCATGACATCGACGCCTTTAAACCTTTGCAGGGACGCCTCGGGCATCGTCCCGCAATCTGGGGCATAACCTACAGACACCCCGCGATGCCTGAATATGAAGCCATGACATGGCTTCTGGTCATGCACGACAGGAACCGCTGCCACCTCTATATCTCCCACGCGGAAATCACCAGCGATCAGCCTGAACTCTGTTAACGGCCGGTAGCCTCCGTCACCCTTTTCTGCGCTTACATAATCAAAAATACGCTTCAGGTCATCAATTGTACCTTGCGGCGCGTATGCAGGAATCATCGCATCCTGGATGGTGTTAAAACGCCTTATATCATCAAATCCGAATATATGGTCAGCATGCGAATGCGTAAATAGAACCGCATCAACTCTTCTTATCCCGGCATGCAATACCTGCAACCTGAAATCAGGGGGTGTATCGACTATGATAGAAGTATCCTGAGAAGAGATCTGAACACTGGCCCTGGTCCTTGCATTCCTTGGGTCGGGAGAAGTACACACTTTGCAATCACAGCCGATCACAGGTATTCCAACCGATGTTCCAGTTCCGAGAAATCGCAGTTTCATATGAATCAGGTTATAAAAGAAAGGCGGCCTGATGTCCAGTCTCAGGCCGCCTTAAACAATCACGAATAGGTTTTATTTATCTTCTGGAATACGCATGCAGTAGAAGGAGCGATACACGAAGATAAGCGCAACACTGAAGACCAAACCACCTATAATGTACTTCAGTCTCACATCTGTCATGGCAACTGCAATTTCTGTAGCAAGCAGGCCAAACAAAGTGGTGAACTTGATGATAGGGTTCATAGCCACGGAAGATGTATCTTTGAAGGGATCGCCTACGGTATCACCAACGACTGTCGCAGCGTGCAGATCGGTACCCTTAGCGCGCAGATCTACTTCCACGATCTTCTTGGCATTATCCCAGGCGCCGCCTGCGTTTGCCATAAAGATTGCCTGATAAAGCCCGAAGAAGGCAATAGAGATCAGGTAACCGATAAAGAAGAACGGATTGAAGAATGCCAGCGAGAGCGCAAAACAGAAGACAGCCACAAAGATATTGAACATACCCTTCTGCGCATAGACAGTGCAGATCCTTACAACTTCTTTGCTGTCCTTGATAGAGGCCGTAGCCGCATTCAGGTTCATGTTCTCTTTTATGTAGACGACAGCACGGTACGATCCGGTCACCACAGCCTGCGTTGCCGCGCCAGTGAACCAATATATCACCGCACCGCCCATAAGCAGACCAAGAACAATCTCCGGCCTGACAAGACTCAGACTGGATATGACACCTTCGATACCATTCGGATTCACCTTGCCGAGCATGATGATGATACCGAAAATCATGGTTGTCGCGCCCACAACGGCAGTACCTATCAGCACCGGCTTGGCCGTAGCCTTGAAAGTATTTCCCGCACCGTCGTTACGCTCAAGATTAAGCTTGGCATTCTCGAAGTCAGGTTTAAACCCGAAGTCCTTCTCGATGTCTTTCGCGATATTGGGGATGCTTTCTATCCGGCTCAACTCATACACAGACTGGGCATTGTCCGATACGGGACCGAAGCTGTCGACCGCTATTGTGACAGGACCCATACCAAGGAATCCGAACGCCACAAGACCGAAGGCGAAGATCGGAGCCGCAAAAGCATATTCAGCGGGCATAAGACTGGCAACCGCCGGATGAGATGCAAGCAATGCAGAAATCAACATCAGGCCCAGCATCGTTAAACCCTCCCAGAATGCCGAGAAGTTACCAGCCACAAAACCGGAAAGGATGTTAAGTGATGCGCCACCCTGTCTGGAGGCGGTCACAACTTCCTTAACGTGCTTCGCATTAGTACTGGTAAACACCTTGGTGAACTCCGGAATAAGAGCACCGGCTATGGTGCCACATGAAATAATGGTCGAAAGCACCAGCCACAGATCAGGCTGAGCAACACCATTAATCACAACATCACCTAGCAGAACCTTACTTGCAGCATATGTCACCAATATACAGACTATAGAGGTCAGCCACACAAGTACCGTCAGAGGATGCTCAGGATCAAATGCTTTAGCATCCTTTAATTTTCCGGTGAAATAAACGTCGTTAACCAGATATGACACCAATGCCGCTACAATCATAAGGATACGCATGACAAATATCCATACGATCATCTGTGCGCAAAGGACACCTGAACCCAGAACCAGAGCCAGGAACACAATCAGCGCCACACCGGTTACGCCGTAGGTTTCGAAGCCGTCAGCTGTCGGACCTACGCTGTCTCCGGCATTATCACCAGTACAATCTGCGATGACACCAGGATTCTTTGGATCATCTTCCGGCAGCTTGAACACTATCTTCATCAGATCTGATCCTATATCGGCGATCTTTGTGAATATTCCACCGCAGATACGCAAGGCAGAGGCACCCAGCGACTCACCTATTGCGAACCCGATAAAGCAGGGTCCACGCAGTTCAGGAGCCAGGAATATAAGGATGCAGATCATGAAGAAAAGCTCGACCGTGATTAGAAGCATACCGACGCTCATACCCGAGCGCATCGGGATAGCCAAAGCCTCCCAAGGTGTTCCGCGAAGAGCTGCAAAAGCCGACCGGCTGTTCGCAAATGTATTAATACGCATTCCGAACCATGCAACACCGTATGACCCAAGGATTCCGAGAATCGACGACATTAATATTATTACCACATGCTTCACCGTCAGCATTGTTTCCTGCCCTTTAGGAGGAGTAAGGAAACCGAAATAGTAAACCATGCAGACTGCTATCAGGCACCACAACATCACAAGGAACTTGCCCTGCTGAGCCAGATAACTTTTACAGGTCTCCCAGATAATAGCTGACACATCGCTCATGGATTTATGAACGGGCAGTTTCTCCGTTTTGAAATACTGCAAAAGCGCGAAAAGCAGGCCTACGAAACAGACACCTATCCCTATCAGCATCAATTTGGTACCTGTGAGACCGCCTATACTGCTGAAACTCACAGCACCAAGATCAGGAAGCACAAGGTCTGCTTCGCTGGCCATTACCGGCATGAACGCCGCGCAACACACTAGAGCAAGAACCGACACTAACAGTAATCTTTTCGACATACTCTCCCCGCGTTTATTGTTGTTACATTTAGCTTCCAACTGCCACAAAAAAAACGTTTAATACTTAACAATTAATCACCCTGCTTGCAAACTAATTGTGGATTTTATTATGACTGAAACCAAGAATAGATACGTACTGGCAATCGATCAGGGCACAACCGGTTCAACAGTAATCATTTTCAACAGAAAATGCAGAGTTGCAAGCAGAGCTTACTCTGAATTTACACAGTACTTTCCGAAACCTGGCTGGGTTGAGCACAATCCCGAAGAAATATGGACTGTGACCTTAAGCTTAATCAAGACCGCCTTAAAAAAGGCCAACATCCCGGCTGACCAGATAGCGAGCATAGGCATCACAAACCAGCGCGAGACTTCCGTGATATGGAACAGGCATTCGGGCAGACCCATCGGCAATGCCATTGTCTGGCAGGACAGACGGACCGCCGATCTCTGCGCTGAACTGAGACAGGAAAGGTTGGAGCCAATCTGGCAGGACAAGACAGGATTACTCATAGACCCCTATTTCTCTGCAACAAAAGTGAGATGGATGCTGGACAACATAAAGGGCGCAGGAAAGGCGGCAGCTGAAGGAGACCTGGCTTTCGGGACAATCGATTCCTGGCTGATATGGAAGCTGACTGGCGGAGCATGTCACGTTACAGATTACTCCAACGCCTCCAGGACAATGCTATACAACATCAGAAAGCTGGCCTGGGACAAAAGCATACTAAATAGACTGGATATACCAGCGGCCATCCTTCCTGATATTTGCCCGTCATCGAAAATCATAGGAGAAACCGACCCGAAAGTCTTCTTCGGGAAACGAGTGCCCATTGCCGGGGTCGCGGGGGATCAGCAGGCCGCCCTGTTCGGCCAGACCTGTTACACACCGGGCTCAGCCAAGAACACTTACGGAACCGGCTCCTTTTTATTAATGAACACAGGAAACACACCAGTAAAGAGCCGACATAGACTGCTAACAACGATAGCGTGGAGATTGGGCAGCGCACCTGTGCAATACGCAATAGAGGGCTCCATATTCACAACAGGCGCCGCAATACAATGGCTGAGAGATGGGCTTGGCATAATCAATCAGGCCTCTGAGACAGAAGGGCTTGCGAGGAGCATAGCATCCAACGAGGAAGTATATTTCGTTCCGGCTCTAACCGGACTTGGCGCCCCCTACTGGGATCCGCACGCAAGGGGCATGATAATCGGACTGACCAGAGGCACAAAAAGAAATCACATTGCACGGGCTGCTCTTGAAAGCATTTGCTATCAGACCAGAGATGTCGTGGAAGCCATGGAGAAAGATTCAGGGATCCGCCTGCGCAGACTGCGTGTCGATGGGGGCGCTGTTACAAACAGATTCCTGATGCAATTCCAGGCCGACATACTGAATGTACCGGTCGAAGTACCCAGAGTATCAGAAACTACCGCGATGGGAGCCGCATACCTGGCCGGCCTTGCAACCGGTTTCTGGTCCGGGATACATGAACTGACAGATCAAATTGCCATCAGAACGAGATATGTTCCCAAGCTCAAGCCAAACACTCGCAATATTCTTTATGACCGATGGAAGAATGCATTGGTTCGTTCGCTAGCCTGGCATTCAGCTTAACGTAGCCCATTGTTATTATCATTCCTTCTCCAGCGAATCTGAAATCTTCTTCAATTTCGCCTCCGCCAAGGCAAGCAATTTACGTAATTTTGAGTCTCTTGCACGGTTACCCAGCGATTCAAAGAATTCGCCATATACCTCGGCAAGGTCCTGCATTTCTGCACCTCTGCCGGCAGAAATCAAGCACAGGGAAACCCTTTTGCTTTCAGCAAAATCCTTTACCCAGTCCTTATTTTTCAAAGGGATGATGTCCGAGAGAAATAAACACTCTCTTCCCTTCATGTCTTCAGCCGGAATACCTGTAAGCCCAGGATATATCACGAGCTGGTTCCGAAAATTGTCCATAGACTCGCGATCGAACGACCCAGGATTGAGGACTGAGCGCCGTCTGCCTAAAAGGTACTTGTCCCATTCAAGCACCAAATCCTGCCAGCCCTTGAACTTAGGATTTAACATCCTGATATCTTCCGTTGTCACAAAACTCTTGTTCGCATAAACAGCGGTCAGCCTCTGCAAAATGACCCCACTCCTATCCCACCCTTTGATCCAATCCAGAAAAAGCGTAGAAACAGCTTGATCAGCGCTGACATCAGAAACAATATTAGTCCCAGTTGAATTGAGAGGTAACGCCAGCAAACGGTCCAAGTCAGAAAGATTGCCATCACGCCATCTGACAAGCACGTCTGCGGCGGCTTGGGCTCTGGCACCTGGCAGAATGTTACCAAGCAGACCTTCGACAATATATGAAGGCGCAAGATCCCGTAATAGCACGCCCTTCAAATCAATTCGCATATTGCCAACTCTATCCTGCGGGATATGGGAATAAATCAGACAATTGAGCAATTGCCGCACAAGACATCTGATTAAATCAACGTCTTCTATTCCATCAACATTGACCAGCCGAATGGTGTAACAAACCTTATTATCTGCCATTTCTGCTGCAGTTATACAACGACCGGAGTCAACCTCTTCATCTGAATGCAGGAATACTTTGAACACCCCAGGACCAGCGGGCACTTGCAAGCTCAGATATCGCTCGACCCCTGAAGCAACATCCTCGCACAGCATTGCAATTTTTTGATTCAAGACAGAATCCGAACCATAGATATGAAAGCGCCGGGTTGAGCTCTTGTTAAGCATGGGCTTCCCCTTAGAAACCGGCTTAAAGTCCTGCATCGTCTCTTTGAACAGAAGAGGATCACCTGCAAGGAATAAACTCACCACACTCAGCACCGTGTACTTCAGATGCCATTTTGAATGAACTCGAAAAATTCGAGGCAATTGCTGGCAGTTAAGCAGCGTCTTAAATCTAAAATAGATACTGGCACATGTACCGGTTAGCAATCCAAGCATCATTTCTTAACCGTAATCGCAACCTTGCCCTGATCGATCTTTATTTCCGTCGCACCGTTTAGAACTAAAAGCTCACTTGCGGAAGCAACGTAACCTGCTATCACGCCATTTGCCAATCCCTTTAGCGGCCCCAACGGTAGATGTCCCATTGTCGCTTTTCTGGACACAAGCTTTCCTGATATCGGCATATAATAAACAGTAAATGACAATTTCGGAGAGAACAGCCGCGAGCCGATCTTTATGTCTTTAAAGAGAGGTTTCACCAATTTGACCACGGTCACACCGGGAAGCAGCTGAACTCTAAGGAATGTTGCCCCAAACTCTTTTTTTGCATACTCGATATATCCATTGACGTCCTGCTCTCTCATTTCCTGTAGAGGATACACCTGGCCGACACGCAGATTTCCGAGCATCCTCAATGCATTCTCCACACGTTTCGATCCGCCTGGCGTGCCTTTCTGACCAATCTCATCAACAGAAGGCCAGAAGGCCAATCCCAAAATGACAACCAGCAGGACGAGCGGAATGACCAGAAACATCTTCCAGTTCTGACTGATCCAGCTGACCTTAGTCATATCCGATATGTTCTGCCTACTAATGCTATCTAGATCCAATTTAGAACTACAGCCTCCGCAGAATACACGTCCAAGCTGATTCTCAGCTCCGCACTTTGGGCATATGATCATGACGAACCCGGCCTTTCTTTTTTGGATTGAACCTTCGCTTCAGATTTGGCCTTACTGCCTGAATCTTCGCTGGCGACAGAAGGCTGGGCCTTCTTCACATAGTCGGTTTGATAGAAACCACTTCCCTTAAATATTATACCTGCTCCGGCGCCCAACAACCGCTTTAACTTCCCGCGGCACTTTGGGCACTTTGAGAGCCGTTTATCTGACATGTTCTGAAAATGTTCAAAACCATGCCCGCATTTCTCACACTTATACTCGTAAGTCGGCATTTACTAACCCCTTAGATTTAAAGTTATACCCTAGCTCTTTCCTTGGCAATCTAAAAGCGCCTTTTCTTGACAAGACCTGAGCTAAACATACCAGACATTGTATTCCTACGGTCACCATCTGTCTACAAAAGGATACGGCCGGTTTACACCGGCCGTATCATCTTTGCAAATATTGAAACTGCTACTTATTCTCTGGCTTTTCCGGAGCGGGAGCTGACGGAGCCTCTGGGAGCGCCTCTCCCCTATCGCCATTTGCGCCTTTGATATATACATCAACGCGTCTGTTCTCAGGGTTTCCGTTGATCAGATCAGGCTTCACCTTAGGCCTGGAATAACCATAACCAACTGCCGACAGACGGTCTTTTGAGACGCTTCTGCCTGGAATCTTGGAAATATAGTTTGCCACAGATTGCGCCCGCTCCTGCGACAGCTTCTTATTATGTCGTTCGGTGGACTTTTTAGTCTGATCCGCATGCCCCTCAACCGTGGCTGTTGAACCGGGATGTCTGCTCATGACCTTGGCAATCACATCTATCTGGTTATGATACTGAGGCTTTACCTCGGATTTGTCATAATCAAACTGTATATAAAGAGTGAAGAGCATCAGATCATCTGACTTCTCTAAAGGATTGGTTCCGTCTTCGAGAACTTCGTGTCCATCGATAACACCGCCATCATCCGTATCCGCTTTAATCGGGTCAGTAGCATACTTCAACACTTCCTGCCCGTCAGTCAGCATATCCATGTCAGTATCCTTATTCAGAGGATCAGTCTTATATGTCTTGACCTCTGGTCCATCTTTCAAATCATCTTTGTCCGTGTCGGGATCATAAGGATTTGTGCCCAACTCAAGCTCCTCGGCATCAAGCAATCCATCCCCATCACTGTCTTGAGGGCCGCCAGTTGCCAGCATCTTATATGGAACGTTCGCATCCCAGTACCACACTACGCCCGCATCCAAGGACGAATTGTTTTCTGTCTCATTAGGCGAGAAATAATACCGCCCATCAACCCGTGCGCCCCACTCGTCATTGAAGTGATACATCACACCATAGCCCGCCGAACCGTAGAAAATGGCGGGATCATCATTTATATCCTCACCGTAGAAATTAAAGCCCACTCCTAGCGAAACGAAAGGATCAAGCCGTTCCCACCGGGTAAAGTGATAAAGCGCGTCAGCAGACAATCCCATGCCCCACGTACTTGTCTCGCCCGTATAAGCTTCCAGTTTATTTAGAGTGACAACATTTCCTTCGGTCCTTTCAGAAGCAGGAATGTATGGTGCATAATTTGGATTTATATCCATGACCCTGTCACCTGTTGTATCCTCTATCTGATAGCCGAAATCCTGACCGTCAACACTCGGCATAAACCGCATGCAACCTTCCAGTGTTAACCACTCCGTCCAATCATAGCCGACACGCGCGCCGATCACGACGCTGTCATCCACCCACTCATCGCCTTCAAAATCATGCCATCCAATCAATGGGCTGACATACCATTTAGCCTCGTTATCCGGCTCTATTGCTGCAACAGAATTTCTTACTCCTGTAAACATCAGCAACGCAAAAACTGCAACAGCATACTTTTTCCATACAGAACTCATGAACACCTCCTAGATTTCCGCTAAAAATACCAAAAACCACTATAACATCAACATTAAACTATCGATCTTAATACCTGTAGGTATCAAGCTTAAATGGACCTTTTCTACTAACGCCCAGGTAATCCGCCTGTTTGGTGGATAAAGTCTCAAGCTTTGCGCCAAGCTTGTCGACATGCAGTTTAGCCACCTTCTCATCAAGAAGCTTGGGCAGTACGTAAACTCCGGGTTTATATTTGCCGTATTTAGTAAACAGCTCTATCTGCGCCATGGTCTGGCATGTGAAGCTGTTGGACATTACGAAACTAGGATGCCCTGTGGCACAACCCAGATTAACCAGCCGGCCCTTGGCCAGAATGATCAAACGTTTGCCCCCAGGCATAGTCACAATGTCGACCTGCGGCTTCATCTCATGCCACTTGTACTTCATCATGCTCTCGATCTGTATCTCGCTGTCGAAATGGCCGATGTTGCACACTATCGCGAGATCCTTCATCTTCCTCATATGCTTTTCCGTAATGACATCGCAACAGCCGGTTGAGGTTACGAATATATCGCCTATGAGACAAGCCTCATCCATGGGCATTACCGTATAGCCTTCCATAAGAGCCTGCAAGGCACAGATCGGGTCTATCTCTGTTACTATCACTCTGGCCCCCTGTCCGCGCAGAGCCTGACAGCAACCCTTACCCACATCGCCATAGCCCGCAACAACGCAGACCTTGCCTGCGATCATAACATCAGTAGCCCTGGCAATACCGTCTACAAGCGAATGCCTGCAGCCATACAGATTATCGAACTTCGACTTGGTAACCGCATCATTCACATTGAATGCAGGGAACAGCAACTCGCCCTTCTCATGCATCCTGTACAATCTGTGAACGCCCGTTGTTGTCTCCTCAGAAACACCCCTGATATCCTTGACCATCCGATGGAAACGGCCTTTATTCTTTTTAACCGCTTTCTTGAGCTGTGCAAGTAGAACCTTCTCCTCATGGCTTTCCGGCTTTTTGTTCAGAACAGAAGGATCGTTCTCGGCAGCATAGCCAAGATGAATGAAGAGTGTGGCATCGCCGCCATCGTCGACAATCATGTTCGGGCCCTTACCGCCACCCCAGTCAAGCATACGATCGGTATAATCCCAGTATTCTTCCAGTGTTTCGCCTTTCTTTGCAAAAACCGGAATACCCAAATCAGCTATGGCAGAAGCGGCATGATCCTGCGTAGAGTATATATTGCAACTCGCCCACCTGACATCCGCTCCGAGGCTCTTCAACGTATCTATCAACACTGCCGTCTGTATAGTCATGTGCAACGAACCGCTGACCCGCGCACCCTTAAGCGGCTTGCTCTTGCCGAATTCCAGGCATATGTTTTTCAGCCCGGGCATTTCCTCCTTGGCTAGAGTCATCTCATCGTGGCCGAGTCTGGCCAGCGAAATATCCGCAATCACATAATCTTTATTGTTTTTCTTGGCTGCCATACTGAAATGTCCTTCCTTGTATTTCCAGAGATATTAAACGGAAGCGTTAAGTGCCGCGACCTTATTGGTCTTCTCCCATGTGAATGTATCAAGCTCGGTCGTTCTGCCGAAATGACCATAGGACGATGTCGGCTCATATATCGGACGCATGAGTTTCAACTGATCAATGATCTCGGCTGGCCGCAATCCAAATACTTTCCTTACCGCCCTCTCTATCTTCAACTCCGGAACGCTTGATGTTCCGAAGGTATCGACAAGCACTGAAACCGGGTCAGGATAGCCTATTGCATAAGCGAGTTGAACCTCACACCTATCGGCCAGTTTCGCGGCCACTATGTTTTTGGCGATGTAACGTGCCATGTAGCAGGCGCTCCTGTCGACTTTCGACGGGTCCTTACCCGAGAAGGCGCCACCGCCGTGCCTGCCCATTCCGCCGTATGTATCCACAATGATCTTACGCCCTGTGAGGCCTGAATCACCATGCGGACCTCCCACAACAAACCGGCCGGTCGGATTCACAAAATACCTTGTCTTGCTTGTCATCATCCTCGCAGGAATGACCTTGCTGATGACCTCGTCCATAACCGCGTCACGGACCTTTTTGTAGCTCGCTGATGCATCATGCTGTGTTGACACAACAATCGTGTCGATTCCTACAGGTTTTCCATCCTCGTACATGATTGTGACTTGAGACTTGCCGTCGGGTTTGAAGAAAGGAACTTTACCACTCTTCCTGACTGCGCTGAGCTGCCGGCAGAGCTTATGCGAATACATGATAGGCATAGGCATTAATTCCTTCGTCTCATTGCAGGCATAGCCGAACATCATTCCCTGATCACCGGCGCCCTGATCCTTGAAGAGTCCCTTGCCAGCTGTAACGCCCTGTGAAATATCAGGCGACTGTGTTCCTACTGTTACAAATACCGCGCATGAATCTGCGCTGAAACCGTCATCAGGATTGTTGTAACCAATCCTGCGGATCTTATCCCTGGCCACGTCTGCATAATTGACCATGCCGGTACTGGTGATCTCTCCTGCTATCACCACCATGCCGGTGCTGACTAATGTCTCACAGGCAACGCGTGAGCGCTTATCCAGCTTGAGATGAGCATCAAGCACTGCATCAGATATACCATCGGCAACTTTGTCAGGATGCCCTTCGGTTACAGATTCGGATGTAAAAACCATTCTTCCCTTCTTCATCATAACACTATCCTCCAGTTGTATTTATATACTCAATTATGTCAATTCCAACAATTCAGGCGCCACGTCCTTCAGCATCTTTCTGCATATGCTGAGCACTTCCACCGCCGTCTTGCACTCCATCGCCTTCTCCGCAAGCTCTTTGCATTGCTCGTACGAAACACTCCTTATGGCGTCCTTTATCAAAGGCACCATAGAAGGAGCAACGCTCATCTCATCCACACCCATGCCTATCAGCAGAGGAGTAAGCACCGGATCAGCTGCCATCTCACCGCAGATGCCGACCCAGATATTATTCTTATGCCCAACATCTATCGTCCTCTGTATAAGCCGAAGAACGGCAAGATGAGTAGGTTCGTACAAGTATGCCACACGTTCATTCACCCTGTCAACAGCCACTGTGTACTGAATAAGATCATTTGTGCCAAGGCTGAAGAAGTCGACATGTTCAGCTATTATCTCCGCTGTAAGGGCTGCCGCAGGGATTTCTATCATCGCACCAACATCTATTTCCTCGTCGAATGAAACGCCGCTTCTGCGAAGTTCGCCTTTCGCCTCCTCAAGCAGCTCGTTAGCCTTCACGACCTCCTGCGCATTGGAAATCATGGGGTACATTATTTTGACATTCTTCCTGTGGCTTGCGCGCAGGATCGCTCTCAACTGCTTCTTAAACTCTTCAGGATAAAGAAGAGACATTCTTATAGATCTGCAACCCAGGAAAGGATTGGCCTCTTTGGCTATATGCGCATCGGGAATATACTTGTCACCGCCAAGGTCGAATGTCCTGATTATAACATGATTAGGGAAGACAGCATTTGCAGCATCGGCATAAGACTCTATCTGGTCTTCCTCGCTGACCCTCTTGTTCTGGGCAAGATACAGGTACTCAGTCCTAAAAAGCCCCACCCCATCCGCACCGTGTTCTTTTATGGAATCAAGTTCGCTGGTTCCTTCAATATTAGCACATAATGTAATCTTACGGCCGTCAATCGTCCTGGCCGGCTGAAGCTTAAGGTTGGCGAGCCCACGCTCTATGCTCTTCCTGAATTCAGACAGCTTTCCGTATTTCTCGAGCTGATCCTCATCTGGATTAATGATCAGCACACCCTTATTGCCGTCTATGAGAATCTGATCGCCGTTCTTAACGTTCTCTGTGACATTTTTTAGAGCAACTATCGCAGGTATCTCCAGCGCACGGGCCATCACGGCGGTATGCGAAGTCGGACTGCCCATGTTCGTTACAAAGCCAAGGACCATATCCTTCCTGAGCGAAGCCGTTTCTGAGGGCGCAAGGTCGGCGCTTACAATAATATGCTTATGCTTGAGATCATGCAGTGCATTGTCAAAATCTCCGGACAGAATCCTCATCAACCGCCGCGCGACATCTTTTACGTCCGCTACCCTTTCCCTGAGATAATCGTCATTAACTGCGGCCAGCACTTGGGCATATTTCTCAGAAACAAGATTAACCACAAATTCGATGTTCTTTCTGTCGCGCCTGACAGTGTTAACCACGTCCTCGATAAATGTCATATCATCCAGGACCATAAGATGCGCATCCAGAATACTGGCGTCGTGAATGTCGCTGAGCTTCTCCAGATTATTCTGAAGCTTCTTAATCTGCTTACGTGTCTCGATTATGGCATCCTCGAAACGGGATATGTGCAAGTCGATCTCGTTCTCTGCTATGTTATACTCTATAACCTGCAGAGCCCGTGATGACAGAAGAAAGGCAGGACCGAACACTACTCCAGGCGATACCCCGATTCCGTGCAAGACTATCTGAACAGAGCTCACCTTCTCGGCCGAAGACATCTGGTTACTCCTCTTCAAATTTGCTATCTACTAGAGCCTCCAACTCGTCCAACAGCTCCTTGGCATCATGCCCTTCGGCCGTGACTTTAAGCTTGCTCCCAAATGAAGCCTCTATCGTCAGCAATCCCATTATGCTCTTGCCAGAAACCTTGTTATTATCTTTTTCGATTATCAATTCAGAATCATACCGTGAAGCCAGCTTGACAAATAATGCAGCAGGACGCGCATGTATACCGAACTGGTTCTTTATCGTAAATTCTCTTGTAAGCTTGATTTTACTCACTGCCGTCTTTGCCTCCACTCAAAAAGGATACGAGCTTAGCATCCAGCTCCTTGGCTGCGTCATGCCCCAACCGCCTTAGCTTCTGGTCAAGAGCGGCGGTCTCGATGACATTTGCCAGATCGCGACCCGGCGCCACAGGAACAAAGATCTGAGGCACCTTGACGCCCAGCAGCTCTTTATGATACTTCCGCTCACCACCCCTGTCATCTTCATCTTTCGTGCCAGGCTTACACAGTGTCACTACCAGATCAAGAACCTTATCCTCCCTGACCGATGACACGCCGAACAAAGACGGGACGTGAATAATGCCCAAGCCTCTGATTTCCATATGATAACGCGTGATGTTGACCGGGGATCCAATTATATTACCAGCACTATCCAGCCTCAACGCTGTAATATCATCCGATACCAGTGCATGCCCTTTCTTAATAACTCCCAGAGCGGCCTCGCTCTTCCCCATGCCCGGCTTACCCTCAATCAGAACGCCTATTCCCATTATCTCGACCATCGTGCCCTGAACCTTCATGCGCGGAGCATTAAGGTTCTCGAGTATTATGGTAGCAGCATTCACAAAATGCTTAGTCACCATCCTGGTCCGTAACACCGGGACCCCGTACTTCTCAGCTATTGAAACTATATCAGGGAACACTTTCTGATTTCGCGTAATTATGACACAGGGGATCCGGGAAGCAAAGAACTTGTCTATCCTCTTGACCCGCTCCTCCTTGTGAAGAGAAGTCAAATAGGCGTGCTCTGCCAGTCCAATAACCTGTATTCGTTTGTTGGCAAAATGAGAAAAGAATCCTGTCAGAGCCAAACCCGGCCTGTTTATCGTCGGCTCTATTATCTTCCTGTCAATCCCGGCAGTACCGGCTATAAGCTCCATTCCGAGACTGTCCATACCAGTCTGCAGAAAATAACCGACGCTGACAGATTCTTTCATGCTTTGCATATGCAGTCCTTTCCTAGGCTTTGCCCTTGAGCTTCTTCTTCATCTCAAGCTTATGATCATGAATCTTATCAGTTACCTTCCGCAACTGCTTCTCGACTTTGCTGAAAGCCTTGTCCATTGAAACAACAATCTTGTCGGAAGACCCTGATCCATCAACGGCAATATGCTTCTTGGCCAAAGCCACCACCTCCGTAAACGTGGAATGCTTCTGGTGGTCAAGAATGACATGGACATGCTCCAGCAACTCGAACTCAGCCATCAGTTCCTCTGCCTTCTGCCTTGCATAATCCTGAGTCGCCACGTTTATGCTCATATGCCTTACTGTAATATCAATCGACATCCAACCCTCCTACATTTTGAAGTTATCACCAAGATACAGTCGTTTCGCCGCCTCATCATTAGTTAGAAAATCTCTTTCACCTTCACATAAAACCTTACCATCGTACAACAGATACGCCCGCGTTACAACAGAAAGAGTCTCTCGCACATTATGGTCGGTAATAAGTATACCCAATCCACGCTTGCTCAGATTCCTTATGATATCCTGTATGTCATTGACCGATAAAGGGTCCACACCGCTGAACGGCTCGTCTAGCATTATCATCGCCGGATTCGACACCAGCGCCCTGGTTATCTCCAGTTTGCGACGCTCTCCACCACTCAAAGTGTAGGCCTTCTGTTTAGCCACCTTCTCCAGCCCCAAGTCAGACAACAATTCGAAGAGCCTTTCGTTACGAGCCTTCTTCTTAAGGTTCTGCGTTTCGAGTATGGCCATGACATTCTCCTCGACAGTCAACTTCCGGAACACTGATGGCTCCTGAGCGAGATAGCCCATTCCCAGCCTTGCCCGCTTATGCACCGGCAGGCCCGTTATGTCCATGTCATTAAACTTGATCTTGCCTGCATCAGGCCGCACGAGACCAACTACCATATAGAAAGTTGTCGTTTTGCCAGCCCCGTTCGGACCCAACAGGCCGACGATCTCCCCCTTTTTCATGTGGAGGGATACATTCTTAACCACCATCCGCTCCCCATACTTCTTGCATACATTCTCAACCGAGACAAGAAGCGGACTGTTATCGACCCTGTCATTCATTCTATTCCGGCTCCGTACTTACTGGGGTTTTCTTTTGCGAGGGAAACAGCGGGCTGGATCTCGTGCCTTTGCCGGCCTTGCCAGAAGACTTTATCACCAGAGTGGCCGGCTCGCATATCATCCGCTCATCATTCGTCCAAATCACAATCCGGTCCCCGTTAATAGTATTGCCTTCGCTATTCAACAGCACCTTGCCGGTCATTACAATCTGACCGTCTACCGCTGTATATATCGCCTTACTGCAAGACGCGGTCTTATCGACTTGTTTTATCTTCACGTTGCCCAGCGCTGTGACCGCCTTGATGCTATTCGTGCCGTCAAAGAAAACCCTCATCTCATCGCCTCTGATGTTGACCTGAGCATCATCAACCTCTACGTTACCCTTAAAAATCGCAATATACCTCTTGTAGTCGAACTCAAGAGTCTTCGACGTTATCTTAGTAGCCCCGACCTTTGCAAAGGATGGCTCGGCACCATGCAACGCCACGGAAAGAAATACGCATAAGAAAACAATGACAACTCTCATCTTAACAACCCCTTCGAATTACCAACGACACGCCTGTTTACCACAACAGTCACGTCGGAATATAAATTCATCTTCTGTCCGATCGTATCCCATAGATACCCAGTCCCTTTTATCGTCAGACCCTGCTTCTCCATCGTCACTTTCTCATCTGAAAAAGCCTTTCCAGCAACCCGGTCAAACGTACAGTCAGGCGTGATAACCGTCATCTCGGAAGCACCTTTTTGATCGAACATATCAAACCTCAGCCCTTTTGCAAAAATCACTCCGTTAGTCTGGCTGACTTTCGCTTCATCAGCATTCAACTGGGTCTTGATACTGCCATCCGGAAAATACTCTACCGGCAGACGCAACCCCTGCACATAAGGCTGCTGCACCATATCAGCGCCCGATCCTTCGGCTGCCGAAGATACAATACTTGTCGCACTCGTTGCGGTTAAACCTGTCTTCTTGTCAGGCTCATCTACTTTGACAAAACCACCGCTGGTCATTGTCACATTGACTTTCGCTTTGGAGCTTCTGGAATCGCCACATGACACCAGACACGTAACCGGCAGAATCAGCATCATGACTAAAAACAGATGCTTGGTGATCATCCCTGCACCGCATCGTTGATCTTAACCAGGACGTCCCATAACCTGCCTATCCCATCCACATCGATTGAATTGTCCCTGTCCGATAAAGCCTTATCGGGGTTCGTATGCGTCTCAAGGAACACCCCATTGCATCCGGCCGCCACTGCCGCCCTGGCAAGACACGGGACCATCGTCCTGTCCCCGCCCGACATACTGCCATGTCCACCGGGCTTCTGTACACTATGAGTCGCATCAAATATTACAGGATAGCCCAAAGCGGCCATCTGCGGCAGACTCTTCATATCCACGATAAGCGTATTATAGCCGAAACTGCTCCCTCGCTCCGTAAGTATTATCTGCTTATTGCCGGTACTCTCTATCTTCTGGATGATATGCTGGACATCCCAGGGCGCAAGAAACTGTCCTTTCTTCACATTAACGGGCTTCTTCGTCTTACCCGCCGCCAAAAGCAAGTCTGTCTGTCTGCAAAGAAATGCCGGAATCTGGATAACATCGACCTCATCCCCTGCCATTTTTACCTCTTCGACAGAATGGACATCCGTCAGGATCGGAAGGCCGAATTCTTTGCCGACTTCTGCCAGGATTTTCAGACCCTTCTTGATGCCGGGCCCGCGGTATGATTTGAATGATGTCCTGTTAGCCTTGTCATATGAAGCCTTAAAAATCAACGGTATCTTATGCTTTTCAGATAATTCCTTGAGTTTTTCAGCGATTTTCAGACAAATATCCAGCGATTCAATGACACACGGGCCTGCAATCAGCGCCAACGGCGCATCGCCTCCGATACTGACATTCCCTATCTTTATCTGTTTGGTCATATTCATCTCCAGAAAATGGAAATTATCAGCATTACTGCTAGCAATTCAAGATTAATAAAATGCCACAACCCTACAAAAGCCCTACATGCAGAAATCCAGGCTTTTGGTAGTTTCTGGTCAAAAGGAATATTACATGCCCAATCTACCTGTCAAACAAACACCCGACAAAGCCATTACCCGCATCCGCGGCCAGGCTGTGATTCTCGATTCCGATCTGGCCGCACTCTGACCTGAAACAAGAAAAGTCAGAGCATCGCGCCAAGACGCCAAGTGCGCCAAGAATACTTTGCGATCTTTGCGCCTTTGCGCGAGATAATCTTCTCTTTGTTTCTTCAATGAATAATCCGGACAACGGCCGGTGGCGGGACTATGGGATAACGGTCAAAAGACTCAATGAGCAGGTCAAGCGCAACAAGGAACGGTTCCCGGAATCATTCATGTTTCAATTGACCGAATCAGAGTGGGAACTTTTGAGGTCGCAATTTGCGACCTCAAACACTCGTGGAGGCCGACGCTATATCCCTTATGTTTTCACCGAACACGGTGCCATTATGGCTGCAAACGTTTTAAACAGTTCAAAGGCTATTAAAATGAGCATCACCGTGGTCACCGCCTTCGTCAAACTGCGCCGCATGGCCCTGTCTGTTGAAGCCCTTGCCCGGAAGGTCAATGCGCTGGAAGGCAAGTATGATCAGCATTTAAAAATTGTCTTCGATGCCATCCGCCAGTTGATGCAAGATCCCCAGCCGTCCAAGCAGATCGAAGGTTTCAAAGTCTGCAGGGGCAAGTAAGCCGAGGCTTCGGCTTTGCAAGAAACAATCCTTTCAGCCGCTTTCTTTGAGGTCGCAAACGGGAACATCACTGAATATTGCGATTCTCAAGGTTCTGCTATCGCCCACTACCAGTATAGTCCCTTCAGAATGCTCGCGGGACACGTCTGGACAAAAGAAAATGCTCGTTATCCCTGCCGCCGTCGAATATCTCCCTACGCTCTATTCCACGCGCGGACACATGATACCAGCCATCCTTGACATCTATCCTTAATGGTCTTGCCATTCAGACATCATCTCATACTACGCACGTCTATTCAATGTCTATTGACGAGTGACCCCTCTCAAATTCCGGGCCAGTGGAAGGTATAAGCTAATTGATGATTGTCGATTGCTGATTGCCGATTTATGACACATGCAGATTGATAATCGCCAAACGATGGTCTACTGTCTACGACATGAATCAAGAAGCATTGAAAGGACGAAGTAAGGATTTAGCGCTGAAAATCATGCGCCTGATCGAGCACCTGCCAAAGTCTATACAAGGCAGAGTAATTGCCGATCAGATCATGCGATCGGCAAGTTCCGTTGCTGCTAACTACCGCGCAGCCTGCAGGGCCCGATCCAAAGCTGAATTTATTTCCAAGCTTTCCATCGTCGTGGAGAAGCTGACGAAACCGTGCTCTGGCTCGAATTGATAAATGAAGGAAAGCTCCTTCCTGAGAACATGGTCACTGATTTGTTGACAGAAGCCAATGAGATCACCGCTATCATGGTCCCAAGCCGTAAAACCGCCTCCCAAAATAATTGACGATTGCAGATCGACGATTCCAATCTCTCTTATTCAATCATCAATCGACACTCATCAATCGGCAATTATTCTGCATTTTCTCAACAGAAAACGGGTTGCGGATGACCTGCCCGCAGTGCTACGCACAGCGTTGCAGGCGGGTATATTGCGCCAGCCGCTCCAGACTTGTCCCGCCGTAGTTCCGCCACCGGCCGTTGTCCGGATTATTCATTGAAGAAACAAAGAGAAGATTATCTCGCGCAAAGGCGCAAAGATCGCAAAGTATTCTTGGCGCACTTGGCGTCTTGGCGCGATGCTCTGACTTTTCTTGTTTCAGGTCAGCAAGCGAAGCGCGAAGGCGGATCCTTCCGTTCAGTCGGCATCACCCGCCGGCTACGATACACATTGAAGCCGGAGTGTACCCAAACGCGTAGCCCTTCGACAGGCTCAGGGACGTTGTCATCTTGGGAATGCCCATAGTGAAGTGACGGTGCGGAACGGGATAAAGAATTGTCTCGGTGAGCAGTGCGCCGAAGAGCTGGACCTTCTTCTGGTGGCAGGAGGGACAGAACCACCTTCCCCGGCAGGAAAAAGCCAGCAAATACTCATGTTTGCAGTGATCACACCGGACACGCGCAAAGCCACGTTCCAGATTGCCGCAGGCCCGCGCCGAGAAGGGTGAGGAGGGTGTGCGCCAGGAGAAAGCCGATGGTGCTCCGGCGGTCAAGGTCCTTCCATGGAGAAGAAAGTGGCGTCATCATGATTTTTGTCTTTGGTGGTTGAACATACTTTAGAATCTCAGGGGGTTCGAGGAAAAACGCTGTTACCCTACCTCGCGATACTCCGAATAAATTGGAAATGGCGCTGGCGGGAGACCATCCAAATTCAAGGAATCCAATCATTCGTTCCGCAGCGCTTCAACGGGGTCCATGTTGGCGGCGCGAAAGGCCGGATAGATGCCGAATATGACCCCTACCAACGCCGAGATACCGAATGCCAGCAGCGGCGACCAGAGCGTGATAATGGTTTTCATGCCGGCGGCGTGGGAGACAATGAGGGGAATGGTGATGCCAAGCAGCACACCGATGATGCCGCCGATACCGGAGAGCAACACGGTTTCCACAAGGAACTGGACAATGATGTCCCGCCGCCGGGCGCCAAGGGCACGCCGGATTCCGATTTCCCGCGTTCGTTCGGTCACGCTGGCAAGCATGATGTTCATAATGCCGATGCCGCCAACCAGGAGTGAAATGGCGGCGATGGAGCCCAACACGATATTGAAGATATGCTTGGTCCGCTCCGCGCGGCGGAGCATCTCCAGGGGAACGTCAATCTGGTAATCCTTGTTCTTGTGGTTACGCTCCATGACCGCCTTAATCGCGCCGGCGACATTCATGACCTCGTCCAGCGACGCCACCTTGACTGTCAGTTCATGAAGCTGGACACGCTCGGCCTCAAAACTGCCGCTTCGGCGCCGCATCAAAACCTCGCCATATCGGAGCTTGGCCGTCTCCAGGGGAATGAACATGCGGCAGGCTGCGGATTTGTCCTTCCGTTCCGCCGCCCCGTCCGTTCCGCCCGTTCCGCCCGAGCCCCCCCGTGCCTCCATTACGCCAATGACCTGATAATAGTCGCCGCCAACACGGACATGCCCGCCCAGGGGTGACTTTAACGGAAACAGCAGGGGTACCATCTCGGCACCCAGAACACAGACGCTGCTCTGGCGGTCCATTTCATCCTGGGAAAAGAACCGGCCGCTGACCACGCGGTGGTTGCGCATGGACGGATACCAGGGAACCGTGCCGATGATTTCACAATCCACACGACGGGTGATGTTCCAGACGTAATCCCGCATGCTGCGGGCCGGCAGGATAACCGTGACACCGGGGATGGTGGCACGAATGCGTCCGACATCGGGATAGGTGATGCCGTATTGGAGCACATAACTCTGTCCCCCTTCGTTGGAGACTTTCTCACTGGCAGGGGGCTTGATGCTGCGAAGAATGATGTTCTGACTGCCCAGACTCTTAATCTGTTCCTGCGCTTCGTAACTGGCCCCTTCACCGATGGCCAGCATCGAGATCACCGAACACACCCCAAAGACGATACCCAGGACGGTGAGCAGCGAGCGAAGGCGATGCAACCAGAGGCTGCGAATGCCCAGGCGGATGGCGCGCTTGAGCCGGGCGACCGAGAGGCCGCCGGGGAGGCGTATTCCCTGGATCGGGCTGCTAGTGGCGGACATCGTTTTCAATCTCCCCGTCTCGAAGATGGAGGGTGCGGCGGGCGCGCTTTCCCACGACCGCATCATGTGTGACCAGTATCAGGGTTTTTCCTTGGGCGTTGAGCTCATCAAAAACCTCCATAATCTCCACGCCCGAGGAGGAGTCGAGGTTGCCGGTGGGTTCATCGGCAAGAATGACCAGCGGATCATTCACAAGTGCACGGGCGATGGCAACGCGTTGCTGCTGCCCCCCGGACAATTCAAAGGGTTTGTGACCCAGCCGGTGCGACAGCCCGACGCGAGCCGCCAATTTACGGGCAAGCTCGCGGCACTCCGACTCGGGTCGATCCTGGTAGTAGAGCGGGACTTCAATGTTCTCCAACACCGTAAGTTGCTGAATGAGGTTGTAGGACTGGAAAATGAATCCCAGTCGAGAGCCTCGGATGGCTGACAGGCTGTCGTCATCCATGCCTGAAACATCCTGGCCGCCAAGCAGATAATGCCCGGCGGTAGGCCGGTCCAGGCAGCCGAGCAGGTTGAGAAGCGTGGATTTTCCGCAGCCGGATGGCCCCATGACGCTGATGTATTCTCCTGCGGCAATTTCAAATGACACGCCACGCAACGCCTCAACCTTGACTGGCCCCATGTGAAAGGTCTTGTGGACGTTCTGGATCTGGACAATAGGTAGTGTCATGGGGGGCGACACGGCGGTCATCACGCTTTCCCCGCAGGTGCGGCAGCCTTGGTTTTGGCGGGGGTTGCCGGCTTTTTCGCATTGGCCGGTTCCGGTTCCACCGTGTGGGTGCCGTTTTCCGGACTGCCCGCTTCAATGCCATCCGGCAGCCGGAGCAGAACGCGCTCCCCTTCCTTGAGTCCCTTTTTAATTTCGATGAATTCGTCGTTGAAGTCACCGGCCACAATCTCGCGCCGCTCGGGCTTAAAGGCTCCTGTCACATAGCACACCCGCTTCCCGTCGTCCGGCGATACCGCCTGCACCGGTATGTAGACCACATTGTCCAGCTTGTTGACGAGAATCTCGACTTTGGCGCTCATGCCGGGTTTGACCCAATCGCAGGAGTTGTTGATGGTGACCGTCGTAAGGTAAACCATCATGTCGGGGTTTATCCACCGGTTTTGAGAATCCGGTAAAACAGCCATCTTGGACACTTCCCCGGTGAGGGTGACGTCGGGAAACGCATCCACGGTAATGCGGGCCTTCTGGCCGACCTTGATCTTGTTGATGTAGCTCTCATGGATCTTGACATTCACCGACATGTGCGTCAGGTCCGGTATGGTGATGATGGCCTGTCGCTCGCGGACGGTGGCGCCTTCCCGGATGGGATCCTGATTTCCATAATAATTTTCACTCCCGCCCCCGCCATACACAACGAGTCCGGTTTTTTTCGCAACCATTGTGCATTTCCCGAGTTGCTCCATAACGTCATTGCGCTGCTGCACCTGCACGTCATATTGTCCCTGGGCGGACTTCAGCTTGGCGCAGGCCTGGGCCATTTTCGAGATGGCCACACGCCGGGCCCTGTCCAGCTCACGCACGGCATCCGTGTAGGCGGAAAGAGACTGTTCGGCGGTTTTTGAGAAATCGTATTTCAGGAACAACGCACTCGCGGTTTGAGCCGTCTTCACCTTCAATTCGGCGCTATCCTGGGCCAATTGGTCCCGCACCAGCTCTGTCCTCGCGACAAACTGCTTTTCAAAAAGCCGCCGCGTCCCGTCGAGCGTGGCTTTGGCCTGACCAAGTTCCTTCTGGGCCGCCTGCAAATCATCCTCAAACTTGCGCAGTTTCTGTTTGGCTTCACCGTCCCCCAATTCCTCGATGTTGGCATATTTGTTAAAATCAATGACCACCGGGGGGGCCAGCACCTGATTGGACTGACTGCCCTCCGCCAGGGCTGCGATTACCCCGGGGCTGTTGGTGCCGGCTTCTGTCAGGATCTTGTCGAGCCCATATTCCTTGATAATCCGGGCGGTAACGGTATCGCCCAGGAATTTATCGAAATCCATCCGCGCAAAGCGGGCCTTCTGCTCAGCGGCCTTGATGTCGCTCTGGTTCTGATTCGCCTGTATTTCATAATTCTGCTGGGCATCGGTCAGGTTGGCGGCCGCCTGCTGATACTGGATTTCCTGCTGGGCGATCTGCTTCTGCAATTCCGACGAATCCAGTTCGACCAGAACCTTCCCTTTCTTCACATCCTCTTCAGTGACGAGATACCCTTCCTCGACGATCTTCAGGATCTTCGTACCCTGATGGCCCACGCGGACTTCGCACTTGATTTCCTGCGATTCAATTGCCTTCAGGCTTCCGCCTTCGAGCACATTGATCTCCAGCGTTCCGCGCCTCGCTGCGAAGGTGAGCTCCTTCAGCGCCGCCCCGTCGTGTCTAGGCCACCCCCACCAGCCGGCCACCACGAGCACGGCAAGGGTTGCGGCCATTTTTCGCCGGCGTGGCTGGCGCTGCATGAAAATCAATATCCTATTTGGTTTTGGCATCCTGCAAATCCTCCCACCGCCCGTTGTCCTTGATGTAAAGTATTCCCATGTTGTTCCAGAATTGCAGTCGTGCGATTGTATGCGTCACGAGGGCCTTTGTCCGCTGGTTTTTCGAATCAATCAGGGCGTTCTGCGCATCCACCTGATCCTGCGCCTTGGACCGGCCCCATTCCGCCAGAAGTGCTTGTTCCTCGACGCGTCGCTCGGCCAGCCGCACGCCAATTTCGCTGATTTCAAAACTGCGCTTGGCCTGGTCAAGTGTCCGCCAGCTATCCCTGACGTCGAGCCTGATCTGATCTTCCTGCTCTTCAAGCGTGCGAGCCGCCTTGTTCCTGGTAATCAGGGCGGCACGGTAGGAATTGCGCGCGGCGGTCCGGTCCAGCGCGGGATCAATATCCAACCCGGCACTCCACGAATAACGCCTGCCGTCGGGCAGTGAAAAATTCTCCCTGGTGCCGCTGACGATACTCGCGTCAGCGGAAAGGGACACATCCGCCCTGAGGCCATCCTGCGCCAGCAGCACCTTGCGTTCCGTGTCCTCGACCCGGTCCTTGACACTCATGAAGTCCAGCCGCGTGGCCAGAGCCAGCTGCGTAGAATCATCCACGCTGATCTCCGGGTGGTGAATCTGCAAGGTGGCCAATTCGCGGTCATCCAGCACGAGGTTGGTGTCCACCTTGAGGCCGAGCAGTATTTTGAAATTATCGAGCGACTGCCGGTAGCTGCGGATCGCATTGATCCACGTGCTTTCGGCGGACAACTCCTGCTGTTCCTGCCGTCCCAGATCCGTGCCCGCCACCCGGCCTTCCCGGGCCAGGGCCCGGGTCCGGTCGGCATTCTTTCGGGAGGACTGCAGGTTCAGGTAACTGTTGCGCACGGTATCGCGATTGCTCAGCACATCATAATAGGCCGCGGCGATCTTCACGCTGAAATCCTTGCGGAACTGGGTGAAGTCGCGCAGGTCATAGAGCAAATCGCGTTCAGCCTGCATGAGACTTTCCATGTCCTGCTTGAAGCCTGCGTTGCGCAGCAGCGGGCGGACAAATGTGGCGCTCAGTTTGGACGAAGTCGCCAGTCGCGGATCGCCGCTCACGAAGCGGAGAAAATCCGTCGTGAACGCCGTCGTGATCCGGCCCAGGTCTCGAACCAGCCAGTCGGCTCCCACGGAGCCGCTGGAGGTGACCCCCCGTTCCTCGACAAAATTATCGCTCAAGGCCGGGTTTTCGGCGGCTTTCTCGGAATACGCCCCCTTGGCGCCTGCGGAAAAAATCGGGGTGAAATCATGGCGGGCAAGTGTAAGCGCCAGGGCTGAAAGGTAGAGCTGTTCCTTGCGCGATTGATAGCTGCGGCTATGACGAATGGCAATCCCCAATGCGTCTTCCAGCCTCAGGATACGCGCTCCGTGTTCCGTCACGCCATCCGGGCCAAAGAAATCGACCGAATTGGTGAAGCCCGGCAGATTGTCCAGATGGAGGGAGTTGGTTTGCTCGATGCTGAAAGCCCCATCCATGTTCTTCACCAGTGGGGTTTTTTCCCGCAGCACGCCATAGGCCGCCTTGTCGGCGGACTCCCGGTAATGACTGGACGTGCAGCCCGCCATGGCGATAAGCACGAGCCATGCCGGAATGGATCCGCGTAGTGACCGTTTTATTTTTGTCGTCATGCTGAACAATCGATATTCCCTTGACCATCCCCTACTTGAGATTCCCCAGCCCGCCGGCGTCCGTGACATCCGCAAAACCCGCGCCAGTCAGAATCCTGGCCGCCTGGGCGCTCCGCATGTCAGAGGCGCAATAGACCACAATGGCCCGCTTCTTGTCGCCCAGCTGGGCCAACCGGCCTTACAGCTCCTGAACGGGGATATTCGTCGCCCCCTCGTAATGCGTTGTGCTGAACTCGGATGGCGTGATATTGATAAGAAATTGCTTTTCACAGTTGGGTCCATTTTTTACACAATCAAGCCTTTCCACGCCTGAAAGGATTGCAAATCACCTGTTTCATAGCAATCCGAATAATTGACGAATGCCGATTTATGATTGTCGATTGCAGAATCCGATACTGCCGCTGCTCCCAATTGACAATCATCAGTCTACAATCGACAATAATCAGCCGCGGATCACTCGTTCGCGTATGCCATCCTACTTCGCTAAAGCTTCGAGGGTAAACCACAGTCCCAGATGCCGCAAGATACGCTAAATCACGGATTGCTGGTCTATGAGAGAGACAATCCGCATTTCCTTCTGGCATTTCGGACATGTCAGCGGATCGGCCACTTCGACAGGCTCAGGGACTTCGTCTTCCCAGACCTTTTTTATCAGTTCCAGCCACTTGGCTGAAGGGATCCGTCAATGAATCACACCCCACACGCATTCACTGTCGCGGTGCATTCACTTGACTTTGCGTGCCTATGTCTGCAAAGTTTGCACGTTTCATATTGTGTATAAATATTCAAAGGAGTGCGCCATGAGATTGTCTGTTCTGATTCTGGCCGGCTATCTGTCTGTTGCGTCCATCACAAATGCTGAAACGAAATATATCGATGACGCCAAATTCCTCAAGTCATTGACAGAAAACGTCACAAAGCTGAAGGATGACGGCAAACTGAAGGCATCAAAAGACCTGCTCGCTGCCTACAAGGGTGGAAAAGCTCAGGTTGAGCTCAGCAAGCCGGCAAGCACAAAGATGGACCAGTCAACCATGTACGACAGTCTCAACAAGAAAGTTCTTGTGCACTGCAACAGCTTTAAATGTGGCAAATGCAGCAAACTGCACGTCAGCTGTTCGACTACTTACGCCATAGCAAAAGATGTCATTGTCTTTAATGCCCACGCCATCAACAGCACCAACGAGGAGTATCAGGCTGTTTCTGACAGCGAAGGACACGTATTCCCCATTACCAAGGTGTTGGCCATTGACAAAGACGATGACATAGTCATCGCAAAAGTCGCCAATGCTTCTTTCGAGCCCTTTGCCATCACGCCTGACGAGCCGGTAGGCAGTCCTGTTGTGGTGATAAGCAATCCTGACAACATGTTCTATGTGATGACACAGGGCAATATCTCGAGATATTATTCATACATCTGTGACTGCGGCGGCAAGAAATGCAAAAGAGGCAGAGGCAGCTGGATGTCAATAACCGCCGATTATGCCAAAGGCTCAAGCGGAGCACCGATCCTCAGCATGAACGGCAGCGTCGTCGGAATGGTCTCATCCACACGGTCGATATATTACAACGAGGACGAGGGGAAGCATGACAACCTCCAAATGGTCATAAAAAGCTGCGTTCCGTCATCGTTCATATTGAAGCTGATAGACAACAAGGCAAAATAGCGCAAACAGCAGATCTTCTATTTGGTCTCGCCAATTGAGATATTGCGAAAGGATATCTCAGCCTTATTACCGCCATGTATCTGAAGCCCGATAAAACCTTCCTGAGGAATGGCACTATCAGCCTCAGTATAGTCCACTGTCTTTTCACCGTTGAGTATTATCTGAATATGCGGGCCAGCGCCTATTATCTCGTACCTGTTCCAATCCCCTGCTTTCTCAATCCGCTTTATTTGCTCGTCAGTCCCGCGGGCGTCAAATTTATTGCGTCTTGATTCATCATAAAGACAGCCGGAATGTCCCGCACCGATATCAGCCTGATACCCCTTCATCTCGTTAGGTGGATTCGCGATCCTCTCGCTCCTGAACTGGACACCTCCATTAACAAAGCCATCCTTACCTACCAGCTTGTATTCCATGCTCAGGTGAAAATTTGTGTAACTCCGTTTTGTTACAAGAAACTCGTTCTGCTTGTTCCCGTTCAATGATCCTCCAATTACAGCTCCGTCTGCCACGCGCCACACGCTGTGCTGCCTTCCCAGCCGCTCAGCGTTTTTCCGTCAAGAATCGGAGTCATCACTTTCTTTGCCGGAACCGTCTTGAGGATCTCATTCGCCTTGTTTACCACGTCCTGGCTCTTTGCGGCAGCCACTATCTTCTCAAGTGCCGAACGAAAAGTTGATCTGGGATGCCAGCAATCTTAGGTATACAAACAACGAGAAAGCAAACGAGTTCATCAAGCCATATTTTCGCAAGGGATGGGAGCTGAAAGATGTTTAACACAATGAGAAAAAGGAGTTAACCGATGATGCTCTCAAAATTGATTGTTCTTATTTGCTTTAGCCTGCTGAGCGCGACTGCCAATGCGGCTGCATGCGAGCGGGTGCGCGGAAGATACTGCGTCTGACGCCTGACCATGCAGTGCTGAAGGCAAACGGCCAGGACTTGTCAGCCATCACTGCAGAGGTTCTTGATGAAAAGGGCGTAATTGTCCAGTCTGCGAGCAACATGGTTAGATTTGCAGTTTCGGGGCCAGGTGTAACTGCGGGTGTTGACAATGGTGACCCTGCGAGCAGTGAGTTGTTCCAGGCCGATCAGCGCAGTGTGTTCGAGGGGCGCGCGCTGCTTGTTGTACGCAGCAGGCGGGAGGCAGGAGCGATTACGGTTAAGGCAGTGGCAGATGGAGTGGAGCCTGCAAGCGTTGAACTGCCGTCGAAGTAATGAGCTATCCCGTCAGAAATGGCGTTCTGTTCTTAGACTGGATAAGTTCGTTGGACCCTGCTATTCTTGACCAGAAAGCTAAATAGAGAGTGACTGGCAATGAACAATAACATATCGAAACGGCAGGTAAAGAGGCCTTCATCTCTCAAACTGTTGACGCTGGGTGTGGCGGTGCTGCTGGTCATCTCTTGCGTTCAGTGCCGGGCCGCTGCTGAAGAAGTTTACAAGGTTCTGGAGCCGGGCAAGTCGACCCATCTTCACGAGTCAGCCCATTTCGTTGCGCGCTGGAATGATAAGGACGGGGTGACGTTGAGCGACACAGATCTGAAGAAAGGACTGGAGACTCTTGAAAGCATCCATGCGTTTTATATTGGTCCTGTAGGCTTTCCGAAACCGTATAAAGACCAGGCTGATAAATACAAGATCAATGTCAATCTTAGCAACAAGGGCTGGGCTAACGGGAGCGGCACTGGGAAGAACGACCCGGCGATGTGGCTTCATTTCAATGCGTTCAAGGACGAACATGCGCTGGCGCACGAGTTCGCGCACTGCATGCAGTTCTCGTCGATGGGCCTGCGTGATTCCCCATACGTCGGCTGGTCCTGGGAATCCCATGCGGAGTGGATGACGCACCAGATGTTTCCGGATCAGGTTGGCTGTTCCGAACAGCTCCTGAATGCTTCCCACCTTTATTACGGCTCGACGCGTGACCGCTACGGCAACTGGCAGTTCTGGGAATACATCAAGGATACTTTCGGTTACTCGGCTATCAACGACATCTGGTCGAAGGCGAAAAGGCAGGGCGAGACAGATTTTGGTATTGAAGATCCCGTTCTCGTTCTCGCACGGAACAAGGGCTGGAAGATCAGCGAACTGAACGACCAGTTCGGGCTATGGGCCATGCACAATGTGACCTGGGATTACAAGAACGGCGATGTTTACCGGAAAAGTTACGGCAGTTACACAAACCGCGCGGGCATTCGCAGGAACCGCGTTGCAGTTCTTGATCCGATTGATTCGAAGAACGGAAGATATGTAATTCCTGATTATCGTGCGCCCCAGCGGTTCGGGTATAACCTGGTGAGAATCATGCCTGATACGGATAACTCTTCACGTACCATTACGGTCAGCTTTCGCGGGTTGGTGCAGAAAGAGCCGGGAGTGGCGGGGTTCGGCCAAAAGTTTGAGAAAGAGCCGAAAGTTGTTCCGCAGCCATGTTCGGACTGGCGATGGGGACTGGTGGCGATTGATGCTGCGGGGCATCCGCGTTACAGCGCCCTTCAGAGGGGTGCTGTTTCACAGGTGAGTGTCAAGTTGGGCGATGGCGAGAAGGAGGTCTGGCTGGCTGTGACTGCAACGCCGACGGAGTACCAGCGGATTGAATGGGACCAGATGTATTACACGATTTACCGGTATCCATGGATGGTGAAAATCAAGGGCGGGACTCCATGGGGAAGTGAGCAGTCACCGTTTGAGACACATGTCGGGCGAACAGGTGCACCCCATCCTAACGGCGGCGGCTGGGTGGATGCCTCGGCTCATGCCGATGCTTCGGCATTTGTAGGTCCCGGCGCCATGGTGTTGGACCAGGCGCAGGTTCTCGGTAAAGCCAGGATTGAAGGGCAGGCTGTGGTTTCGAGAAAAGCCCAGGTTCGTGATAATGCAGTGGTGCGTGGCCACGCGATTGCGACCGGGCAGGGGACCGTTGCTGGAAATGCCAGAGTCGAGGACGAAGCGGCAGTTTCCGGCGGCACTGTTGATGAAGATGCCCGCCTCGGCGCGCTGACGCTCATCGAGGATAACAAGACGAAAATCCACGGGAGGGCCGATGTTGCGACAGTGATGAACGCGATTCGCGGTGTCGATTTGTCGGGAACAGTGCGGCTCCTGGGTGATATCGAGCTCTATCCCTCGATCTCCAAGGGAGTGTTTTACGGAATGGTTACAAAAGAAATGATAAACGACGCGCGCTGGGGCTCTGCGCGGACGGAGCCTGTACGCGAGGTAACCGTCTTGACCAAGCCGGTCTGGGTGAAATAGCTGAGAGATCCTTCGCCTCCGCCCGTCGGCTGACGGGCTGCGCTCAGGATGATATTGTTCAAGGTGTGTTGTTGTGTCATCATGAGCGAAGTCATTGAACTCGAAGGATCTCATTTGACACAAGATATGGGCAGTGAGAAATGTTGCAAAACGTGAAGGTGTGAGGGTGAGTGTTTTTATGACAAATCGTGTCGTAGACTCAGTTTGTGTCCGCCTTGCGGTGGCGGTTGTTACATTTCTTTTTCTCAGTGGCCTGGGCGCAGGGGCTGCTGTTGCAGGCGACTCCGGAAATTTCACGTTTTTTCTTATTTCCGATATTCACTTTGGTGCGAGCAATCCGAAGGCGAATCCGCCAGTTACGCCTGAGCAGATTGAGCTGAAAGTGCTAGGTGTTGTCAGCAACATGGTGGCAGTTGCGCAAAAACCTTTCTCGAATCGGGGGTCGTTCAAGGACCTGGAGATGGGGGCTGCTGGTCCTGTGAAGGGCGTGTTTATAGATGGTGATATTACCGATCATGGTGCGGCCGCTTATGCCGGCTGCCACACGCTGAGGAGGCTTGAATTTGATTCTCTCGAAGTGTCAGACCGAGAAAGCGGAAATTAAGCATTTGCGAGCCCTTTTCCCATGGCAATCAGCGGAGAAGTTTCTCTACCCTTGCGACGTCTTCGGGG
>CAMCYG010000005.1 GCA_945883775.1 Victivallis vadensis | reverse complement strand
ATTCCGCAGCCGTTATCAGACACCTCAAGAAACACATATTCCCCTGGCTTGATCTTAACGCCTGTCATATTACCGTTCAGATAGGTGGCATCACATCTCTGCACACCGGTCTTGACTGTAATCATACCACCACGCTCACCCAACGACTCTTGCGCATTGATAAGCAAGTTGACGATGACCAACTGGAGTTGAGACATGTAAGCTTTAGTCAGAGGGATATCACGCATTAGATCGATATCAAGCTTCACTTGCCTCGATATGGTACTCTTGAGCAGAATGAGAACATCCGACACAGCGACACTCAGGCTGACTGTATTCAGGATCGCCATCCCCTTGCCTACATACGCTAGTAATTGCTTGGTGAGATCAGCCGCCCTCTTCGCTCCCTTTATTGCCTCATTGACATTCAACCGCGCCTGCGACATCGGAGACAACTCATCAACGGCCATGTCGAGATGACCCAATATAATCATCAGGATATTGTTATAATTGTGGGCTATTCCTCCGGCAAGCAGCTCCAAGCTCTTCAACTTCTGCGACTGCATCATCTGCCGCTCCATTTCCAACCTGGCAGTCTCCGCATTCTTGCGCATTGTCACATCCATGACCGCGCCAAGCATTCTGAAACCAACACCATCTGCAGGGTCAACAAACACACCATGATCCTCCACATATATATACGTCCCGTCTTTGCGCCGCAAACGGTATTCGACACAGAAATCACAGTGCCCCTGACCAGCCTTCTCACGCTCAGAAATAACCCGGCCCAAATCATCCGGATGCACAAGGACATCCCACCGTCTTATGTCGACAGCAGAGAACTCTGATTCTGAATAGCCTGTGATCTCTTTTACGGCACCAGCCCAGACAACGCTACCAGTCAGACCATTGCAATCGTAAATCAACTCCCCGGTCTTTCCTGCCACAATCCTGAATCGTTCCTCACTGTTTTTTATAACATCTTCCGCCTTCTTCCGCTCTGTCACATCCCTGAAAAATGCCGTCACGCACATGGGAGCAGACTGAAAAGCGACCACTTCGAATATCCCATAACAAGGACCTTTATTATAAGACACGTAGACAGCATCCCTACTTTCCCCCGTCCCGGCGACGCTTCTATATAAATCAGGAATTGCTGTAGCTAACAAAGGAGGAAACAGCTCAGCCAGGGCCTTCCCTATGAATTCAGCATGAGGGACACCCAGAATCCGTTCTGCCGCCTTGTTGTATCCGACAAAGACCAGCGCGCCATCCTGCTTCAGCTCATAGGTATGCGCCCCGAACGGAGCAGTGTCAATGATCTGCCTCATCATCCGTTCACTCGCCTGCAGGGACTCAACCATCCTTATGCGCTCGCTGACATCATTCCCGATAGCAAGAACAAGAGATGAACCATCAGGCTGAGGCATTACCTTGTTGTGCCATTCGACCAACATCTCAGCCCCGCTCCTGACTGTTATGGCGTTCACAACACCATTCAGACTGCCCTGCCGATAGACATCATCCAGCACACGCTGAATACTCGGGCGGTCTTTTGTCTTTATGAAAATATCGAACCAGGACCTGCCCCTTAATTCCTCCAGCAAATACCCGCAAATCTCCTCGAAATATTTGTTAATAAATACTATCTTCCCATCGACATCCAATATGACAATAAACGCATATGCAGTATCTATCAACGACGTAGAGAATGCCCTTTCACTCCTAAGCTCGTCCTCTACCTTCTTCCTCTGATCCACATCCCTGATCACTATTGCGCCGACTTCCCTGCCCTTGTACGTCGTCGAGAGAAAATGCGTCTCGACATAATAGCCCGCCCCGCTCCGGTCGAGCATCATGTGCTCCAATGCGCAGATCTTTTTCGAGGCCATCTTTTGCGCGAACTCCGCCCTGGAATCAGCAGCGACATAATCGACGATATTACGACCTATCATATCAAGAACCGTTGTGCCAAGCATCTGCGGCAGTTGTTTATTCACATCCATTACCGCTCCGTCAACATGGAAGCAAACACCTTCCATGCTTGCCTCTGTAAGCGACTGGAGGCGAATCTCACTGTCTCTGACCGCATCGTCATATTTCTTTCTATCAGTGACATCATGAAAGAGGCCCATTACACATTCCCGTCCGCCAAACAACATCTTGGAAGTGGTGATATCGCAGTAGAACATATTGCCATCCTTGGCCACCATAGGGATGTTCCGGGCAAGCAACTTATCGTCTTTAACCTGCACTCTAAAAGCTTTGCGCAATTGCGGCAACATTTCGACCGGTTGAATATTATCCATACCCAGCTTGAGCAGCTCTTTAAGTGAATAATCCAGCATCCTGCACATAGCCTGATTGGCCGAGACAAATCGCAACGTTTCCACATCCATAACAAGTATCCCGTCCAGACATCCCTCAAATATCGACCTGAACCTCAACTCAGACTCGATTATATTATCCTCGAGGTTCTTGGAATCGCTGATATCCATCATATATCCGTCAACATATGCCTGGCTCCCCCCGGTATCTGTCACGATCTCACCACCTGACCGCACCCATATAATGCTCCCGTTCTTCTTGACCAAACGGCACTCAAGGATGAATGCTTCCTTCTCCTTGACGGATCGATCTATTGTATACCTTAGCAAACGCTTGTCGTCCGGATGCACCATTGTCAGCAATGTTTTGCTTCTACCTTTACCAAAGTCCTTGATATTATATCCCGTGATATTCTTGACAAACTTGTTAACAAATATAATAGGGAGACTTTCGTCGTACTTTGCCCTGAAAAGCAGACAGGGAATGTTGTCCTCTATGGCATGATGCACGCAACATGATTTGTGAGACATGCGAGAGGAAGTCACCGACTTCTTCTTACGCGGCTGAATTCTGGATGTGCTTCGCAACCTTGTCATATATAAGCACCTATTTGACTCTCGAATTATTATACAATCAAATATTATAATAGGCAACCGATATTCACCAGCGCTTTGATCACAAAATATTCTTCGGATAATTCATTTTGGGCCGTCCCGCCGAATAAAACCAAACCGTTACGCTGTCAAGCCAAGCCTTTTGAGCGCGACATTTCGTTTTCCTTAGGGGCGTTGTTTTTACCATATCGCATGATGTGGCGCCGACGCCCGTCTTTCTTCCTCATACTGTCTCGCCACCTGCTTGCGTTTCAAGTATATTTCTGCCACATTTGTGCATGAAAATGAAGACGGCGGTTTGTGTTTTTTTAAATGACTAAGAATGACAATATTTGCTGTCAAGGCATCGCTCAGCAAAGCCGGCAAACTGGGGGAATGCGGCCGTTTACTGTTTCGGCCTGCCACTGGCTTTCAACGGTAGTCCTTGTCACATCAAAATCAACGACACAACCAAAATGAACCCTCTACTTAAACGTCTCCTCCATCTCCGCAATACGATCGACTTTCCTCTCCGGTCGCTACTTTCTTTTTCTACTCCATATAGTGGCAGGACAGAAGACAAATCAACGCTCTTCAACTCTCTCTGCAGTACGCGTAAAAAGTCTGCCGAAGCTCGCGAAGTCGGGATGCGCACACGTTATTCACTCGACGCTCTCTACGAGAACTCAATTAACCATGAGTATCTCCAAAACCTGACCACACTCGAATTTCTCGAACAGGGCATTACCAACACGTCAGCGGCACCGAAAATCAAGTTGCTCGATATAGGTTCAAAATATTTTTGTTATGCTCCGGCAATACACGCTTTCTTTTCGGTGCGCCATCCCGGCAAACCTGTTCAACTCACCGGAATCGAGGTCGATGCATACCGTCGGTTTATCGATTTACATACGCGATATGATTACGCGCAGTACTATATCCGCACCATTCCTGCCGCGCGGTACATTGCCGGAGACTTCCTTAAGCATGAAGGAGAGTATGACTTCATCACCTGGTTCTATCCTTTCATTTTTGATTATGCACATCTCGTCTGGGGATTACCGCTTAACCTCCTCAAGCCACGGGAGATGCTGGCGCATGCGTACTCACTTTTAGCGCCCGGAGGCACACTGCTTATAATCAATCAGTATCATCAGGAAAAAGCTGTACAAGCTGAGCTGTGTGCCCAGATGTTGATTGGACCGACCTCTCAGGAAGCAATTCAGAGCAGTTTTACAGACTCACAGGTGGTGCGCTACAGTACCGTGATTAAAAAAGCATATTAGGCACCGAATCGATGTCCTGTGGTGGAGCCGACCGAACGGGACAATTCTCTCAGTTACCATACTCGTCAAGTGTTTGATAAGCTCCTGGGGTGCCCTATATAACTATCTTGCTGGATACAGGCTCGGCATGTTATTAAAGATGTGTGAACTGGATTGAGCCATACAAAACGATCTTATCAGGCAATCAGCACATTCTGCTTATGCTGGATGTCGACGGCACATTGACCCCCATCAGGAAGTTTCCCGAGTGGGCAAAACTCAGCAGAAATACCGCCATACTGTTGGAAAAACTCTCAAATATTCCATCCATAACCACGGTCTTCATCAGTGGCAGGACTGTTGATTCTCTGCGCAAGCTGATCGGATTGAACAACGTAATCCACACAGGAGAACACGGACTGGAGATCAAAGGACGCGGCTTTTCACATGATTACCGGTCACAGATAGTATCAAGACTGCTACCAAAGCTCAGGAAACGATTGGCCGGGACAGCCGGGAAGATACCCGGTGTATATCTGGAAACAAAGAAACACAGTTTCTGCATTCACTACAGGAGCGTCCGCCTAACCGCCATCAAAAAAGTCATGGCCGCCTCAGTGGAAGCATTGCACGCGTATGAATCAAAAGGAATGATAAGGATCATGCATGGCAAGAAAGTTATCGAAGTGCGACCAAATATATACTGCAACAAGGGTACAGCTGTCCGCTTTCTTCTTAAGCACTTCAAGAAAACGCATAAAAATATATTTCCCGTATTTGCCGGCGATGATATCAGCGATGAAGATGCTTTTAAAGAGCTGAAAGGCAAAGGCATAACCATCCACGTTGGCGCTGGCCGGAAATCCCTCGCCAAACATCGCGTCCGCAATATTGCCGAAATGATTAATATTCTTCGGAAGCTCTACAGTATACGCGGTGAATTATCTCCCGCAGACTGTACCGATGACCGTCGGCAACGCCGCTGATATGTCCATAGCCGTCGCACCAGCTTGAGATAAACTAAGTGCCGCAAGATCACCCGCCAGCCCGTGAAGTTGGACACCGGCGCGCGCTGAATCAAATGGATCCTGACCCTGCGCTAGCAGTGATGATATGACCCCTGAGAGCACGTCACCAGAACCAGCAGTCGCCATTCCAGGATTACCGCACAGACACAAGCTGACAGGCCTGTCTTTTGCGGCCACGACGGTCCCTGCCCCCTTCAGAACAACAACCGCTCCCGTCTTATCAGCCAATTCTCCTGCAAATCTTTGTCTATCCGCCTGCACCTCGACAATGCTCCGGCCTGTCAATCTTGCCATTTCACCGGGATGCGGAGTCACGACCAGGGGTCCCTTTGCCCTACCCAGCAGATCGGTTTTGCCATCAAGCGCATTCAAGCCATCCGCATCCAGCAGAACGGGAATTTCAGAAACATCTATTATACTTTTGATGATGTCATATGTGTCGGATGAATTAGTCAGGCCAGGTCCGGCAAGGACAGCATCAAAATCATTCAACCGGGTCTTCCAACTCTTGAATCCACTGTATGACATCGACCCATTCCGATTCTCTTTCACCGGATGAACCATCGCCTGCGGAACAGCAGACGCCACCTGCACAGAAACCGATTCTGGCGTGATAACAGAAACCAGGCCGGCGCCTGTCCTAAGCGCTGATAAAGCCGCCATAGCCGCCGCACCAGAAAAACCACGAGCGCCCGCTACTACAAGCAAATGGCCGAACGTACCTTTATGCGAGTCCTGAGCACGTCTACGAAGAACCTCTTGTATATTGCCATCGACTATCACGCACCTGGTATCGGAAACGCTCTCCAGTAAATGAACAGGCAGACCAAGATCGACTATCCGAACTGATCCAACATAACTTGCCATGCCTGGGGCAAGAAAACTTCGCTTGGGATACCCTGCTGCAAGCGTGAAATCGGCACAGACAACCGTGCCGTCTGTCGTTCCGGTGTCAGAATTAATACCAGAAGGCACATCAAGCGATACAACAATGGCCCTACGCGCCATCTTGTTTATGAAGTTGATTGCAGACACGACAGGCTCACGGACCTGACCGTTAAACCCGGTACCAAGCAGCCCGTCCACTATGACAGAAAACATGGAAAATATATAATCATTCTCCGGGTCGGTCCAGTCTGACGGTGAGTCCATCTGCTCGACTTCGATACCGGCCTGTTCCAGCTCATTGAGACACTTCAGGGCTGACCCTTTGATCTTTCCTTGATCACCGCACAGCAAGACACTGACACTGACACCGGCCTCATGCAGATAGGCGGCAGCAGAGAAAGCATCCCCGCCGTTATTGCCGGTTCCGGCAACACACAGAACACTTCGCTCATGAGGTTTCTTAGTATTAAGGATATGCCTGACAAAGGCAGCCATGCCGTAGCCGGCCCTATCAATCAACGTCTGCGCCGGCACACCGTATTCTTCCATCATGCGTTTCTCAAGCAAACGCATGTCATCAGCAGTTACGGTTTTCATGTTCATTTCAGCAAGAGTGCCTGTGCCAGCGAATACTCCTTCGTGTGCGACAGGCTCACCAGTATCTTGTCCACCTTGCGCTTCTTCGCCAGTTTCTTCGCATTACCACTAAGAGAGGCAGTTGGAGCTCCGGTCTCAGGATCATTGATGACCTCGACATCCAACCAGCTTATATGTTTTCCCATTCCTGTTCCGAACGCCTTGGAGACCGCCTCTTTCAACGCGAATCGCGCAGCATAATGCATTGCGGGCTCAGCCTTGCCTTCACAATAGACCTGCTCCTTCTTAAGGAATACCCTGTTCTTGAATTTGCCGCCCCATTTAGCAAGCATCTGCTTGATGCGTCTGTTCTCAACTATATCGACACCGGTACCTAATATTGAGCCATGCTTCATCTCCTGAACCCTGCCTTGTACCGGCTCATTGCAGTTAGCATTTCCCGGACTGCACCATCAAGCCCGATGAACAGCGCCCTACTCACAATACTGTGCCCGATATTAAGCGTGTCAAGACACGGCACCGAGAGCACGCTTCCTATATTATTCATATTTATTCCATGCCCGGCATTTACCCGAAGACCTATTTCGCTGGCCAGTATCGCTCCTCTCACCAGGCGGTCCAGCTCACGATCAGCTTTAGTACCGGTCTCATCACAGAATGTGCCTGTATGCATTTCGATATAAGGAACACCAAGCCAGGCTGCGGCTTTGATTTGCGCTGCATCAGGGGCGATAAAAAGACTGACCTCTATGCCTTTGTTCTCCAGTCTGGCACAGATCTTTTCCAGCTGCTTGAAGTGTTTTACGACATCCAGTCCACCCTCAGTGGTTAGCTCCTGCCTTTTCTCCGGGACAAGACACACCTCGTCAGGGACAACATCCAGTGCTATATCCACAATAGCGGGATGTATCGCCATCTCCAGATTAAGTTTGATCTTCAACGACTTCTTCAAGTTATACACATCCTCATCCTGAATATGGCGTCTGTCTTCCCGCAGATGTACGGTGATACTGTGAGCGCCTGCAGCCTCACACACATTTGCAGCCTGAACTATACCGGGATAACAAGTCCCGCGTGCCTGCCGCAAAGTCGCAACATGATCGATATTAACACCTAGCTTTATTAATGATGCTTTCTTCATATGTTTAACCTGATGCATGAGTTTCTGATATTTGGAGAGCTGTTTCAATCCAAATCACAATTCGATGACCGCGCTGGGCGCAGTCTGGGACGTCATAACAACCTGTATATCCTGCCTGCCTACGCGGGAAAGGACCTTTGCCAGACTAGCCGAAACCATGGCCGCAGTGTTGCAATCTGAACTTAAATGCGCAGGGATAATCCACTTGAGTTCAGGCCCTGCAACCTCGGCTAACAATTCTGCCGCCTTCGCATTGTCGAGATGCCCCTGCCTGCCCAGTATGCGTTTCTTAAGCGACCAATGTCTGTCAGCATCACGCAGCATACCCTCGTCATGGTTCATCTCAAGCACTATGGCACGGCACCCCTTCAAACATTCACGCACAAGAGAAGTCGGCATGCCAATATCAGTAACAATAGCCACAGATATACCTTCCGAACTGAGGACGAATCCGACTGGGTCATAACAATCATGCGGCACCGAGAACGTCTTGACCTTTACTGTACCTATATTGAACTCAGCGCCAGTGCTGAACACCTGCCACTTGAGGCCCTCCATGTCCTTAAGCCTCTCAACGCCCTCTATGGTCGGAGAATTAGCATAAAGCGGTATATTGTGCTTCTTCTGAATGACGCGAACCGCACTGACATGGTCTGCATGCTCATGCGTCACAAGAATGCCATTAATCGACGCTATATCGACGCCAAGGACTGCGAGCCTGGAGGTAAGAACCTTACAGCTTATACCGGCATCAACCAGCAAGCGAATGGCTCCACTTTCTATAAACAAAGAGTTTCCCGCACTGCCGCTAGCCAATACGCATAACCTGAATGTCATTCCCACCTTGTAATTATACTTGTAATTAAATCTACGGTACATATAAGATAGCAATATATATGCCAAGTCAATCATTAAGCCTAGCGCAGTCGCAAATGATGCAGCAGGTGCTTGCCCCCCAGCTTCGGCAATCACTGGAAATGCTTCAGTTGCCTATGCTGGAGTTACAGACCATTATCCAGAAGGAACTTGAACAGAACCCGGCGCTTGAAGACGCTTCGGATGAAATACCCGTATCCTCCACAACGGATGTCAAACCTGCGACTGATATAGTACTGACCAAGGAACAGGAGTTCGAGAAAGAATACGAGTCGCTGACCAAGCTTGATGACGAATGGAAAGATAATTTCTTTCAGAGTCTTCAAAGCACTTCCCATTCATCAGATGATGAGGAAAAACGACAGTTCATGCTCGATTCCATGCCCCAGAAAGAATCGCTTCAGGAGCACCTGATGGCACAACTAGAGATGTCCGGCCTAAACGAAACCGATATGCAGATCGGAGAAATGATCATCGGCAGCATAGATGATGATGGGTATCTCAACACCCCGCTGTTAGAACTTGCACAATCCGCACAATTTGACGTGAACAGAATGGAGGATGTTCTCGTGCTAATACAGGACTTCCATCCTGTTGGCGTAGGCGCACGCGACCTCAAGGAATGCCTGATTATCCAGCTGGAGAAACTGGGCAAAGCAGACTCTCTGCCTGTCAAGATAGCAGGCGCTTATCTTGATTTGCTGGCAAGCAAGAAATATCAGGAAATAGCCAGGGCACTTGGCTCAACGGTCGAGGAGATCCAGCAGGCCCATAAGATCATATCCAGTCTTGACCCGAAACCAGGCCGCCTGCTAAGCAGTGACCTTTCTCCTTATGTCACGCCGGAGGTGGTCGTCCAGAAGATTGAGGATAAATATGTCGTAGTGGTAAACAGCGACTATATTCCGCATCTGCGGATCAGCAATCATTACCGAAATCTTCTGATCGAGAAGGATACTCCCCCAGAAGTGAATAATTATATCCGTGAAAAAATTAAAAACGGCTCATTCCTGATTAAAAGCATACAGCACAGGCAGTCAACTATACAAAAGATTGCAGAAGAGATAATCCAGGAGCAGACGGATTTTCTGGACAACGGGGTCAGACACCTGAGGCCTATGACCATGGCGGAGATAGCATCTCGGGTCAATGTGCACGAAACCACGGTCAGCAGAGCTGTCTCAGGGAAATTCATGAAAACGCCCAGCGGCGTATTCGATATGAAATATTTCTTCACGCCCGGAATAAAGACCGAGTCTGGAGAGATGATGTCCAACAAGACCATCAAGGACATGATACAGCAAATGATCATCGCAGAAGATGCAAGCCATCCACTTTCCGATCAGGATATAATGGACCAACTGAAGACAAAGGGCATAAACATTGCCCGGAGAACGGTGGCTAAATACAGGATTATCCTCAAAATTCAGCCATCGCATCTCAGGAAGACTATCTGATCCGTGGAAGGGCCCTTCATGGGAGCACCTCTACCATCCGCAAACCAGACAAAAGCCGGCATCGCCATACTGGAAAACATCTTCTCTGCTGACACCAGAATCCAGCATGATATTGCCGCATCATTATCCTCCAGCGCATATTTAGCCGCAGCCCTGCACAATAAACACCACCAGCCCACAATACTAATAACCGATGGGCCAACAACGATGGAGAAGGCCTACAATGATCTGCGGACGTTATCAACCCTGTTCGATCACGTAGAGACGTTGTTATTCCCGCCGGCAGAGCCATCGTCAGCAAAGTCAAAAGAAGAAGACCCTGATCTATTTGGTCAAAGACTCGCATGCATCATACGCCTATGCGCAGAACACGACACAAGAGACCGATTCATACTGGTAACCTGTATCCAGGCGCTCCTGCAGAAAATACCGGTTGTCCGCAAAGACTCTGACATGGCAATCAAGTTGATACCTGGCTCGGAGATTGATGTCAGCACATTTGAAAAAAGACTTTATGATATCGGATATGAGATCCAGCCAGAGGTCTATGAAAAAGGCAAGGTGTCGGTACGCGGCGGCATAATAGATATATGGCCGCCGCTCGATGATTATCCGTCCCGACTGGAGCTTCTCGGACAGACAATAGAGACAATCAGATCGTTTGATCCCGAAACCCAGCTTTCAAAGAATCGTTCTGCCTCAATTCTTATCGTTCCAGCAAAAGAAAATATCTTCTCAAAAGGAAAAGAAACCTGCGCCAGCAGCATCATAAGCATGATCGACAGACAGAAGGTGGTGATTGTGCACGACGTCGAAGGCATAGCGGAGCATGCCGGGTTGTACGAAAAAACAGGCGGCAATATGGACGCACATATACCATACGACCGGCTTCTGGAAGACATTGATAAAGACAAAGACTGCTCGATATTATATCTGCACAATGACCCCGCCTACACCGAAGCAACTATTTCCATAGGCATGACGGGAATAGACGGGTTCGGAGACATATCGAGGGACATCCTTCAACCTGATATTCTAGAGCGAAAAAGAATATCCATCCTCCAGAAGTCTTCGGAGCTGGCCTCCAGCGGCGGGGCGTCTCTAATCTTTTTCGATAGCCAGGCATCACTAAGGCATTTCAGCACTTCTTACAAAAAACAGCTCAAAGGGACCACCGTACAGGTCGGGATGTTGTCCTCAGGATTTGACTGCAGCAAAATGAACATGCGCATACTGGCAGAGCCTGACCTTTACGGGAGACGACATAGGCTCAGCGGACAGCAGGGAAGAGCCATACGGCGTTCGGCGATGGTAAGCGGCTTGAGAGTAACCGACCTCACCGATATCGAGCCGGGTGACCTGGTCGTACACGTGGAACACGGTATCGGCAAATACATGGGGATGCGCGAGATCATATTCGCCGGCAGAACACAGGAAGTGTTGACCATCGAGTATGACGAAAGATCCAAACTGCACGTTCCGGTCAGTCAGGCTCATCTGCTCAGCAGATATGTCGGCGTGTCCAAACACTCAGCGAGACTTCACAAACTTGGATCTGCTCGATGGGACAACGAGAAAAAGTCTGCAGAAAAAGCCATTGTCGATCTTGCCGGAACATTGCTGGAGACTCAGGCTCACCGCAATACCATGCAAGGCCTCCAGCTCCCGCCGGATACGCCATGGCAACATGAATTCGAGGCCTCTTTCCCGTACGAAGAGACACCGGATCAGGAGAAGGTGATTGCCGAAATCAAGAAAGACATGGAAGCAACTCGACCGATGGACCGGCTAGTCTGCGGAGACGCCGGATACGGTAAGACCGAGATGGCAATGCGCGCGGCGTTCAAAACCGTGATGTCCGGCATGCAAGTGGCAGTCCTTGTGCCGACTACCATTCTTGCCCAGCAGCACCTGGAGACCTTCAGGGAAAGAATGGCGCCCTACCCTGTCTCTATCGACATGATAAGCCGCTTCGTAAACAAACAGCGCCAGATAGAGACAAAAAACAAAATCAATGATGGATCGCTGGATATAGTGATCGGAACACATTCCCTGCTCCAGCCGGATGTCCGTTTTAGCAGACTGGGACTGGTGATCATCGATGAGGAGCAGCGTTTCGGCGTCCGCCACAAGGAGTGGTTCAAAAGCATAAAGAAAATGATCGAGGTCCTTACTCTTACAGCCACCCCAATACCAAGGACCCTCTACATGAGCATGACCGGCGCTCGGGATATGAGCCTGCTTCAGACGCCTCCAAACGAACGCGTAGCCATTGAGACGATTATCGCAAGAGACAGCGATGATGCAGTGCGTAATGCTATAGCGAAAGAACTGAACCGCGAAGGTCAGGTTTTTTTTCTGCACAACCGGATAAACTCGATTCATGTCGTCGAACGCCGGCTGAAGCGTATCATACCTGAAGCGAGGATTGCCATCGCACACGGCAGAATGGCCGCTGGCGAACTGGCGGATGTCATGCGAAACTTCGCTGCTGGAATGTCCGATATACTCCTTTGCACCACCATCATAGAGAGCGGCATGGATTTTCCAAGGGCGAATACCATATTAATAGACAGAGCCGACAGATTCGGATTGGCCGACCTGTATCAACTCAGGGGCCGAGTGGGCCGGTCCGATAAAAAGGCTTTTGCATACCTGCTTTTACCTATTGGAGCTTATATCGACCCTGACGCCAGAGAACGCATTGACGCCATGAAGAGATTTTCCGGCCTAAGCTCTGGATTCAACCTGGCGCTCAGGGATCTTGAAATCAGGGGAGCAGGCAATATACTAGGAAGCGAGCAGAGTGGACATATAACCGCCATAGGATTCGGCCTTTACTGCCAGATGCTGAAGCGGACCATCAGCAAGCTCAAGAATGAACCTGTGCCACTTATAATTGACACAACGATGAACCTGGATTTCATATCACTGGGCCCTTCAGCAACTGATCACCCTTGCCTGGCCTGCATACCCTATAGCTACATCGAGGATGAGAAAAGCAGGATAAGCCTGTACAGGAAGATAGCAGAATGCTCATCGATCAAAGAGCTCGGAAAAGTGAAGATCGAGATGAAAGACCGTTTTGGCCCTCTGCCAGTGACGGCAGAACGCCTGTTGCTTGTAGCGGAAATCAGGATACTTTGCGCTTTTTCCGGAATCAGCTCCATCGAAACGAATGATGACAAGATACTTGCCAGAAGAGCCGGAGAGCCGATTCTAAAAGACAACCTGCTTCCCAGAATGAAAGCGACTGACCCTGACCGGAAACTGAAGGAGATATCTAAGTTTCTTTCCAGAATCAGTAAATGAGGATTATCAAACGTTAAACACCAAATCAACTGAACCGGCAGGATGATATACACTGTCAGACATAAAAGACCTGACAACCAAACACAGCATGTCCGCTTTCTTCGCAGCCTCCAGCCAGCCAGCGCGGGAACCGCCGTCCACAATATCAGGACACAAGGCAAAAACGGTCTCTGCATATTTGACCTTCTGCGGCTTGGCAATTTTAGTGATTTCATCAACGCGAGGATCCCTGACAAGCGCATTGCCTTCTACAACCTCACTCTCCTGCCTTCCTGGAGGTATATGCCGGCCTGATAACAGCGTAAACAGCGTCTTCTTACCCGATTTTGAATATCCCAATATAGCTACTTTCATGGAGCAATGAGATAATGCATGTGGAGCGAGACGTCAACCTATAAATGTGTATCGGGATTGAAAGGGGCACATCTGTAATTAGGTGCAGACGGCTCAGCCAGAGGCTTCGCCCTACCCATGAAAGATTGATAATGGTAGGGAGAGGCGCTAGCCAGCAACGCTATGCTTATCATTGCTGGCAGGCCCTGCCGAGCCGCTATTACAGTAAAGGTGCCAAATCGCAGAAATGCTAGACTGAAAGCCAGTCACACAACCTCAAATCGGAAAGTAGATAATGTTTTCTACGGGGAACTATTATAACAATTGTTTGAAAACGGATTACAAATAAGCCCGGCAAAAAGGTACTTTATTTTTGGGCAAAAGCTAATACTGTTGCCATGTGCGCATTAAGCTTATCCCTGAACACAAATCCAAGTGATATTGCCAACATTGCCAGCATTGCATATTCTTCTGGCTCAGGGACTGCCACATCATCAAGACTGAAATTATCGATTCCATAGATCTGATCTGCCACACCAGGCTGATAGTTAATCATAAAGCCAATTTCATCAACAGCTGCGAGATCAGACAACCAATCACTCGAAGTCCTACCGTTCATAGAGTACCACGGCCCTGGAGCACCTCCACTGGCCAAATTCACTGACAGAGTTGACCATCCTACATTTATAGAAGGCAGTACGTTGCATCTCCAGATGCCTCCCGCAACGCTGGAATGAAAATAAAGATCCAGATACGATGGCTTGCCAAACGGCCCAGTTACGGCAGAATAGAAATCAAATTTTATCGACTGCACTCCCAGAAGGGCTACGTGAGCAGGAACAGCACCTGGAGTATAGTCTCCCGTAAAACCAGCCGCGGTGGTGAAAACCTTATCACCAACCACACCATCATCGTCGGCCTCAATCCGTAACCCGTCCTGACCGCCGACTGAGCCTTGATCGAATATTTCACCAAGCGGCGCGTTTCCATCTTCGTCGAATATTGACCAGCCTTCTGAACCAGCCCAAGTAGCTTCAATTATTGTCGCAGAGAAAACATTAAACGACATAGTCATTGTCATCAATGTCAGCGCCACAGTTTTTGAATTAATACTCATAATGGTCATTTCTTTGTTATACGATAGAAGAATGGCCCTGCATCGGTGGCATCATCATCAACATACCGCATATACCCTGTCTCTGTAGCTATCATATCCTTGCCTTTGCCGTCGGGGAGGTTCACAAACGGATCCATTATGTTCTTGGTCCTAAGAACTGTGTAGTTACGCCCCTTCACACAGGGCCACTTGATTGTAATCCGAGAATCACCCTCTGGCGTCTCGACATCTGATTTAAATGTAGAATTGGCATACTGCACATCATATTCTGATAATATCTCATCTACATCTGTCATTCCATCCTTATCAGAATCCTGAATCTTTTGACTATCGTTAAGCTTGCTCACATCGTCCACTTGAAACATATCTAAGAGAGCCTTCTCAAGAGGAGTGAGCTCCGCAGGCCCCGACAACACACCGTCAGCGCCATAAAGAACGAAGTTAGCAACAACATAATACTGGGCCTCTGTTCCGCCCGGCGCAAATGCCATTCCTATTGATGTAACATTCCGAATATCCTCAAGGAAATTAGCTTCCTTGTCGGTACCAGGCAGATCATTTCTGGCCCATCCTGAATCCAGTGTGAATCTCACATTGTTTATAGTCCACTCCCCGGCATTCGATGATATTTTCAAGGGTTTGTAGAACCAGTCCCTGCCGCTGGCTGAACGCAGTATCAGCATAGCCCCGGAAGGCGTATGGCCATCGCCCATTACGGAAAACTGAACACCTTCAACGCCTGACGCCACATAATCACCGACAAAGGCTCCACTAGAGACACCCACGCCCGCAAACAGTTCACCAGCCGGTCGAGACGGAGGCACACTTGACGATGGCCTATTGGCGGCGAACTGTATCTTAACAGCACCTGACTCTTCCATAGAGTAACTCACATAGGCCGAATCATCACCCTCAAGCCAGGAGTTAGGTAGCACACCTGGTACAGCCGCGCTTGCTACATTAGCCATAACAAATAAGATCAACAGGTCTGTAAATGTAACAGTCCCTCTTGCCATTGTTAATATTTTTTTAGTTACAGCTTTCATTACACACCTCATTACTGCGGAATTGCTCCTACATTCCAATATACGCCTGTCGAAGCACTATTCCTGAACCAGAAACCCTGATTTGGCGAAATATATATCGTTGACGGTGCCCCTTCGCACCACCACTGGCCAGACACTCTGTATAGCTTCTTGTATTGATAGTTTTTATATATGTATATCTTATCAGTAGAAATCGGGGTTAGGCCAAAGCTAGGATCATTGACAGACACTGGCGATGATCCAGGCCACACCAGAAGATTCCATCCATTCAAAGTAGGAACGTCGGTCCCATATACCATAGTATTTGTTGCTGCTATGCCATTAGTGCTGCTGTAAGGATAAAACATCATAAAGTCACTGCCAGGCAACCTTGTCATGTTAAGCCCTGTGGTCTCATTTATGGCGATATTTGTCGCGTCAGCCCTTGCCTGCCAGTTACTGTTATTTATATAGTACACATTCCATCCGTTAGTGCCCAGGACAGACAATTCATCGTTAGCGAAAAGCCCTCTCGCCAAGTCGATCCCCAGCTGTCCTGCCATTGTTGCGTTAGTCCCTGAATAACTGTACGGCGGCTTCTTTACCGTGTATGTGGTATTAGCAAACCTCTCCGCTGCATAAACATTGCTATGCACCGCCAGCACCGGATTTGTATAAGCATGCGACACCGCCAGCATATCAACATATGTAACAGCGCTGACCGAACTGGTGATAGACATTCCGCGAAAATGTGAAAAAAAACAAGCAGCATTCATTAACAGCGGAGTTGCATTAGCCAGCTTCAGCTGAGGATCATATACATTGTTCGTTGTAACGTAAAGGTTCCAGTTTCTATTTGTATAATCGAGGTGCACTGCGAATCCAAGCCAGACATTGGTCGGGACTCTGGGAATCAAACCCATCTTAACCCAGCTGCTTCCTGAATAGGCATACAAGTCGGCTGTATTCGAAACCACACAAAAAGCTGCAGAAACATTCGTTGCCGGCACGAAGGACAGGTTATATGTAATGGCGGGTTTGGAGCTGACATGTACCCATACATTCGTACCAGTGGCGTCTGAAAGCACGAGAGACAGCGCCCCTGTCGATATACTGGCCGCCCGCGAGCCCTGTACGTATGATGCATTTTGAACCCGCGCATTACCCGATCCAAACATAGCCCTCCAATTGGTGATTACCGCCAAGGGCGCAGTTTCGAAAGTCTGCATATAAGGCAGATACCATCGCAAGCTGTTCGGATTTAGCGGATCCGTATTATCCGTATATTCCTGCGAGCTTGTTCTACCATCAGAATCATAATCATCTATCCAACCCTGCACGTTTATTCCACGGAAATAGCTCAACTCCCATGTATCGGCCATACCATCAGAATCCAAATCAGTCGTTATAGCGGGAACATTCGTGCCAATAGTTATAGTATCCATATACGTTGAGTTACTGATCGAGAACCCATTCAGACCTATTCTGCCGAGCTGATTAGGCATTTTCATCCCGGAACGCATAAGCACTCCATTGATCATCAAAGCCCATGTATTATTTGAATAATATTGGAATATCGTCACTCTGGTGAAATTGGTCGGAATAATCTTGGTTGCCGCAAAATCCACAGCATTAGTCGCAAGAACAACCCACCCTACATTGCCATCGTAAGCTACTACATTGCTTGAGGAATTAAAATAAAACTGCGAGCAAGCACGTGCATCAACTGCTGGGTTTGTCATCATCCACAAAGTTGGTTTTGTGAAGAAGTCAATCCACAAGTTAGTACACTTAGCTCCGTCGAACACATTGGAAACAACATAGTCGGTGCCGACATACATTGAAAGGTTGCCCTGGGCATTGATATTGGTTATAAAAACCGTATTGTCAACAGGCGAAGACCAGCCATTCTTATCATTAAGGAATTCGCCTTCTGCATAACCTGAATCAAAGTCTTCATCATATGGAGAACTTGGAGAATTATAATTATTTGTCGCATTAGTGGCTAGAACTACTGAAGGCGCCATTACTAATGCGCAATAAACCATACAGCCCAAAACATTGGACCCTACAAACACCAACGTTTTAATTACCTTATTCATCGTCGTGATGATTTTCTCAAGTTTCATTAATTTTGTCAAATGTTTATTTATACCAAAAATAAACAATTCTGTTTTAGTATACGCATATTCCATTCCATACTATACCCACTACTCGCACCTCGCAACACAAATAATTAACAAAGAACCACTTATGATCTTTAGCGGTCATTTGGGCCGTCTTGACAGATGTCCGGCAGCGGACAATGTGTCCGCATTTGCGACAATCTGGACACTAAAACCAGCTCTTTGATGCATAAACTGAATTATATGAAAACATTCAAGTTGACAAAAACACAGCTAACTGATATTTCGTGTGCCCTGTTTTCTTAAAGCAATCTGGTCGTTGCAAGGAATGCTTGCCTTGTGTCTCAGATTTCAAGTTTAAGATTTCAGCCTTTCTTGAATGTGGGGGTATAGCTCAGTTGGTAGAGCGTCTGAATGGCATTCAGAAGGTCAGGAGTTCGACCCTCCTTACCTCCACCAAATCTTACAGAGGACAGCATGGAGAATGGGGCTGACAAGCTAAACACAGAAACACCAATGCTATTATTCCACCAAGCTTATGAAAAGAGCTGATCCCACACTCGATAAATTATTACTCTGCGCAGTTGAGGCCTCAACAAATGCAGGCAATCACGCATTGCGGAACTCTTCAAGACGCAAGGAAGCCACCGCTTACTTCAGCCATGATGTCAAACTTCTACTGGATCAGGAATGCCAGGCGCGCGCAGAAAAAACTATAAAATCGTTTTTTCCTGATCACTTCATCCTCGGCGAGGAGACTGCAAATGACAGGAAGCTAACGCCAGGACTAAACGACTATGAATGGATTATTGACCCTATTGACGGAACGGTCAATTTCACCCACGGCCTCCCGGCATGGTGCTGTTCGATTGCAGTCAGACGTGGCAGTGAAGTTCTGGCTGGCGTCGTTTACGCACCAGAGATGAAGGAGTTGTATACAGCAACTGCGGAAACTCAGTCCGTTATGAACGGCAAGAAAATATCCGTCTCTGAAACCAAAGGACTTAAGAAATCACTGATCATGACAGGGCTCGACAAAAACTTCGACGAGAGCATGCCGCCACTGGAAATATTCAAAACCATATCGCTGAACGTGAGAAAGGCTCGAGTTTACGGTTCAGCCGCATGGGATCTGTGCGCTGTGGCACGCGGAATAAGCGATGGTTACTTTGAGACCGGAATCTATATCTGGGACATCGCAGCAGCAGGATTAATAGTCAAACAAGCCGGCGGAAAAACAGAGATAATCCAGGACTTCGGTGGACACAGAATGAGCTTTCTAGCAACAAACGGCCATATCCACAGAAACCTCAAGAAGACCCTCATGGGTGTCATCCGCAAAAGCCCGACTCAAATAAAGTTTCTAGTGCGTTAAGCAAAGACAGCAACAGCGGAAATTTCAGCATTTTTCCATTCTTGACTTTGCGCGGGCATAGTCCAATATTTGCCTTTTTACACTTTCGTTACTGAAAGAAAAGGAGCGCATCACAATGGTTAAGGTAAAGATAGTCGGCGCCGGCGGATACGGCGGAGTGGGCATAACAGAACTTCTGCTCGGACATCCTCAGGCAAAGATTAATGCACTGGTAGATGTCGAAAACCCTGGCACCCCCATCAGCAAGCTGTACCCGCATCTGGCTGGCTTCTGCGACATGATGGTAATAGACCCGGCTGATCCCAAGGCAAATGAGCCGGTTGACGTCGTGTTCTTCTCGACGCCTGACGGAGTGGGCATGAAGCTCGCAGAGAACGAACTGAAAAAAGGCGCAAAAGTCGTTGATTACAGCGGTGATTTCAGATTCAACAACGCACAAAGTTACGCTGACTATGCGAAGCGTATCGGCAAGACCGACGCACATGCATCCCCGGCCCTTCTACCTCAATCAGTTTACGGTCTGGCAGAACTCCACCGCAAGGAGCTCAACACCAACACGAAAGTGGTCGGCAATCCAGGCTGTTTCGCGGTTAGCTGTATTCTCGGCCTCTCACCTGCAGTTAAGAACGACCTTATTGAAATCACCTCAATCATCTGCGACTGCAAAACCGGGGTGTCAGGCGCTGGAAAAAAACCTGCACCGACATTCCACTACCCAGCCCGCTATGACCACATGAACGCATACAAACTCTCAGGTCATCAGCATGTTTTCGAAATAGAGCGCGAACTTGGCCTCATGTCCGGCAAGGACATCAAGGTAACATTCACATCGCAAGTCGTACCAGTCTGTCGCGGCATAATGTCGACATTGTACGGTACACTCAAAAACAAAAAGACAGAAGCCGAAGTTCTTGCACTATACAAGGAATTCTACAAGAACGACAAGTTTGTCAGAGTGTTCGAAAGCACCGCACCTGTGGGTTCACCGCACGTACGCGGCACAAACTTCTGCAATCTGGTTGTAAGCGTCGACGAACGGACCAATCGGCTCAGAATTGTCTCATACATCGACAATCTGGTGAAAGGTCAGGCCGGATCGGCCTTGCAGAATATGAATCTTATTTGCGGACTGCCGGAAAATATGGGACTTGAGCGCCCCGGCATGTTCCCGTAGAGAAACAGACAAGAAGTAGACGGGAGACGGTTGACAGTAAGAGCGGCTTGAAAGACATCCCCGCTCTATGAGCGGACAAGAAAACACCCATCACAGATGGGCGCTATTAAAAGAATAAATCTAGCAAAGGATAAAACCATGGACGCAGCAGAAAAAGCGAAGACAACAATAGCCGAGGATATCGAAATACTGGGATCGATCAGGTGCGGCAGCAGCATCAGCATAGATGGCAAAATTAATGGGGACATCACATGCACCGGTGATGCACTGATAGGAAGCACTTGCACTGTAAAAGGCAATATAACAATCAACTCCATCGTAGTACAGGGACAGGTCACAGGAAATATAATTGCCCGCGACAAGATCGAGCTTAAATCTACTGCGAGAGTGCACGGCGACGTAAGAGCAAAACGTCTCATCGTCGAAGACGGTGTTACCATGACAGGCAAGTCCGAAGTAAACCCATCCGGCAAAGCTGTCGCAGAAGCCATCCCTCCTGTCCAAGCGTCTGAGTTGACAGTGGATAAGGAGCAAGAAGGCGAAGGCAAGCGAGCTGGATTCTTCGGAAGAAGATAGGACGCGGAATTGCCATAAAATCATTCCTCTGTGATGTAGCGGCGAATGTGTCATGCGCCGATAAACGGCTGCGCTTGACACAAGCTCAGCTACAACAAGAGAAAAGATTGACGTGCGGCTAATCGCAGGAGCTTCAGGTGGCAGAAAACAAAATCAGCAATCTTCTGGGAAGCTATTCATCCATCAGGAAACTTGGAAACCTCTACGATTCATACGGCAAGCCTGATGATAATGCAATAGGCAACTCGCCCGCGCTTAACCCGAAAGCCCCCACCCGCACAAGCGGGGAACTGTTCTCTGCAGCAAGAATACGGCAAACAACAGTTCCGGAGCGTTTTGAGATTATCTGCTACGTCTGCCAGTACGCCTTCAATATACAGGGACGCATCGTGCGGACCATGTGTCCGAAATGCCACAACATGCTTCTTTGCGAAAACCATGCCATCAGCGGATCATATGCCGGCATACTTAAAACCATTGGCAATATTGAGGTAAAAGCCGGTTCGTTCCTGGATAACGCAGAGCTGTTTGCGCGTAATATCACACTAAAGGGAAATGCCGAGAATGCAACATTGCGAGCCACTGAGCAACTGGAGCTATGCTCATACTCCAAGTTTAATCTGGAACGCATTACATTTAAAGACCTTGTGATCGGGACAGATATTGCGTGCAGCTTCACTAAACATGTGTTTTGCAATAACCTTGCGACTGATGGTACACTTTATGGCACCTTCTATTGCAATGGCTCGGTAAAAATTGGTCCACACGGCTCTATTACCGGCGAACTGAAAGCCAGGCGCCTTATAGTAGAAGATGGCGGCGGACTGGAAGGTACTATTGAAATAATTGAGGAGAGATAAAATGGCAATCAAACATGGACTCGGCAGAGGATTGAATTCGCTTATCAAGAATGGCACCGCCCCGCAAATACCTCAGGCCAGGCCGCAAGCTCAGCCACCTGCACCCCAAGCAGGCACCACAAAAGTGCTCATCAGTAATATACAGAAGAACCCGATGCAGCCGCGCAAGAAGTTCGATAGAGAGGCACTTGCCGATCTCACGGCATCCGTAAAGGATCGCGGAGTCCTGCAGCCGCTTATAGTCCGACGACTGGGCAACAGCTTTGAACTCATCGCAGGCGAGCGCCGCCTGCGTGCGGCCACTGAAGCAGGCCTCAAAGAAGTGCCAGTAACCATCCTCGATGCGTCAGATACCGAATCGCTGGAAGTTGCACTTATCGAGAACCTGCAGCGCGAGAATCTAAACATACTCGAAGAAGCAGAGGGATACCTAATGCTTGCCGACAAGTTCAGCCTCACCCAGGAACAGATTGCGGCTAAAGTGGGCAAAGCCCGCGCTACCATTGCCAACGCGATGCGTGTTGTCACTCTTCCGGAAGCTGTAAGACAGTTGATAGGCGCAGGCGAAATCACCGCCGGCCACGCCAAGGCGCTGACCTCTCTTGAAATCCCGCAGGAACAGGAGCTCGTTGCGGCAACCTGCATCAAAGATGCACTATCAGTCAGACAGCTCGAGAAGCTGATAAAGAAACTCAAACGCGCACCCAGAAAGAAACGCGCAGAAAAGTCGGACATCCCCCCGGAACACGTCAAATACCTGCTGGACAAACTGCATGCTTTCTTCGGCAGTCGCGTGGAGCTCATACCTTGCAAAACCTTCGCTAACGGCAAAAAATCAAAGGGCTCACTCATAGTCGATTTCTTTTCCAATGACGAACTCGACAGGATACTGTCAATTCTCGGCCTCCAGGACACCAACTGAAGAATATTATTTAAGGGCATCAAGCCATGCTGTAGCTGAGCATGTGTCATGCTCACACAATCAAGACGGCGCGTTACACACGCGCCGCTACAACAAAAGCCATGGACAACCAAACAGAGTTTCAATGTATTGATGCACATTGTCATTTGCAGGACCCCAAACTTATCGATGACCTATCCGCGATTCTTGATAAAGCATGTACCGCTGGAGTGGCGCAATTTGTATCGTGCGGAACCTGCCCTGCAGATTGGGATATCCTTCGGGCACTTGCAAATAGCCACAAGACAATTATCCCTTTCTATGGAGTGCATCCATGGTTTGTACCGGCAGGAGATCCAGGCATATGGCTCCAACAGTTAGAGAAACTGGTTGCTGATAATCCCGCTGCGGGAATCGGTGAAATCGGGCTGGACCATGCGATGTCTGAAAGGAACGACGAACTCCAGCACAAGGTGTTCGAATTGCAGTTGGATGTAGCAATAAGACTGAACAGACCAGCAGCCATTCACTGCCGGAAGGCATGGGGCACTCTGCTGGCCATGCTTCTGAAAAGAGAACTGATTCCTGCCGGTTTTCTTGTCCATTCATTCTCCGGTTCCTGCGAAATGATGACTCCCATTTTAAAAGCCAACGGCTACATCTCTTTCTCGGGAAGCATCACGCGTAGAGGCAACAAACGCGGGCATGAAGCCGCCAAGGTCGTACCGCTTGACCGACTCCTAGTCGAGACAGACTCACCCGACCTGCCGCCGATAATAAACGGTATCGCACCGGATAGCTATTGCATCAACACCCCGTCTAATCTTCCTGTGATCATCGCCAAGATCGCCGAGCTAAGGAATATGCCTGCTAAAGAACTGACCGAAATAACATACGAAAACAGTAAGCGTCTATTTTCCATCCACATCTCCTGACATGGCACTAAAGCGCCTATATATAATTTTGAATGCTTTCGCATTCAAAATTATATTGGTAAATGCCACACGAATGACATAATGTTCTGCGTATTGATAAGTAACGCTCATTCGCTAACAGGAATGAAAAAGAAATAATTATACAGAAAACAGTCTTTTTTATAGAATTAACCGTTCTTAAGTAACTACTAATGACCACACAGATCAAAGAATTCTACAACAAAGCTGAACATGGCTATGAGCCGGATAAAGGCAATAACAGACATAGCCTTGCGCTCAATGTATTTTCCCGCCTTGACATCAAATCCATCATAGATTTTGGTTGCGGTGACGGCTTTTTCCTAACTCAGATTAAGAAGTTAAAACCTGACATCAACACGTGCGGCATTGAAATATCTGGACCAGCCGTAAATATTGCACGAAAAAACAATATTGATGTTATTGAGCATGATTTCAGCAGCGGACAGACAACTGTCCCGGCAGATTCCTTCGATGCATGTTTCATGGGGGAGATCATAGAGCATGTATTTTCGACTGACGACATCCTCCTGGAAGCCAGTAGAGTGGTCAAAGATGGTGGATGGCTGTTCTTAACCACTCCAAATTTAGGATCATGGTTCAATCGCTTATCACTGTTATTTGGATATCAGCCAATATTTACAGAGGTCAGCGCAAAATCCAACGCGGGACACATTGTCCGTTTAGACGGTCAACCGGCTGGCCATATTCGTATTTTCACCTACAGAGCGCTCAAAGAAGTTCTTGAGAGAAACAACTGGATTATAGAAAAAACCTTTGGAATAGGACTGAATACTGATATGCATGGTGGCCCATCAATGATTTACAGAGCTATCAACTTTATATTCTCTTCGCCATCAATCAGCAGCGGTATAGGCATCCTGGCACGCGCCAACAAGACAAAGAAACCTTGATTCAACAAGACATTCGCCTGTTCTTGCTTGACCAACTGGCACACAACCACATCGAGTCTATAGCGTCTGTCTTCTCTACCGATCTTCCACCTTGATAAAGAAGAACTTGGCCGTCCAATTGTCGGAATTGGTATAACTGTGCCTCTGGCCTGTTCCATTCACCCTATGCATATTGGTTTGCCGCACGGGCGACAGCAGGTTTTCCGCGCTCAATACGCTGTAGAATCTGCCAGGAACTGTGTCCCACGATATTAACGCGTCTGCAGCATTGGTCTGGCCTCTAGGATCCACTATCTCAAACCTGCTTGCCTGGTTATTCATAGTTGTCCCGGCAACCCACTCCTTAAAGTCGGATAGCCCGTCATTGTCGGTATCAGTCTTGGTCGGGTCCCCTCCTCCCTGATACTCCAGCAGATCCGACAATCCGTCTACATCATTATCGCCGTTGCCATTCCTGTTGAAATTGCCAAAATACTGCATCTCCCAGCCATCAGCCATACCATTTGCGTTAGGGTCATTCGTAATTGCGCCATGAAGCGCAAACTCAGCCAGATTCCAGGAACCTGTATGGACTCCACTGGAAACGATCAGCTTAACATACCTGCACGTAACGGTATTCATCGGCACTGTGTACGGGGCATCATTCGTAGGCAAGACACCCAACAACGCATCATCATAAATCACACCATCCATAGAGACCTTTATACTAAAGTCCTTGCTGTAATTGGTCAAACCAAGCGCCGACTCACCATAATTATTGAAGACTGCCTCATTTATGACAGCCCCTTGATAATCCGCAAAGCTATAGACAAATTCTTCAATCCCAGTTGGATTATCCCGACTCTGCCAGTAACTAACCCCATTCCCATCCGTCAGGTGCGAAGCAGCGTTCATAGTGCTTTTCTCCGACTTATACGAGTTGAGCCGCCCGCCACTTGCAGGGTGCAACAGATTCATGGAACCGACCAGTGCATATTCAGTCAGGTGATAAGCCCTGACCTTGACAAAGTTTTCTTTGCTATGAACCTCAACGGACAGGGCCTTCCTCCAGCAATTGCTCGCCGTGTCAAACCAATGTCCGGACAAAGTTTCCTCAGGCACTGAGGTACCATCGACTATCCCATCATCATTGTCATCTCTGTAAGGAATGACAATAGATATAGGCTTGTTAAGCTCAGGATTACCTTCTAGCGAAACCTTTCTGTTCTCACTGATACTGCACTGACCTGAGGCGGTGCCATTAATGCCGTTGGTGTTTGCCCCGGTGATTTCTACGTGTACAGTAGTATTTGAAGCAACAGTCTGCGCCGGTATTTCCACAGTTGTCCCATCACTGATATTGCATTCAGACTTCTCATCCTTGTCAAAAGTCTGCTGTTTCTTGTGAACGCCATCCTCCTCGGACTCCTTGATTTTCCCAACCTGTTTATCCGTGCCCGAGTCTACGACAACAGTAACAACATCGGACGTTACGAGATTCAACGCCACATCCTGAGCCAACACCCTCAACTGATAATTGCCACCTTCCAGCAACCCGTTCACATTCCAGTTTGCCTTGAAGGAGCTGGGTGACGGCACCATGGCCGATCCCATATTTGTCCAAACGCTATCGCCTTGATACTTGAATTGCATCTGGATACTGCCCACTTCGCTAGCCGGAGCCGCATGGGCGTGAACAGTAACCCTATCCCCGCACACATGCCACCCATCCTTGGGAGTACTGATCCATACCTTGAGATATGAAGGCGCAATCACAGATATGGTTTTGGTATCCACAGTAGAAAGACCAACATCATCAGCGACTTTAACGGTGACCTTATAGGCACCGACCATGCTATAGGTGCGAACAATAGTATTACCGACTGACGAAACATCAAAGTCTCCGTCTCCGTCTAAATCCCACAAATAACTCACTATAGGACGTGTGCTGTAAACATCAGCAGTAAGAGTAACGGTCAAAGGTTGTCTGCCCTCATAACAACTTGACACCAAACGCACATAAGGCGCATTAGGAGCCGGCTCAACAATTATAGCTTTACTATCGATATCCTGAAGACCTTGATCATCAGTTATTCTGACTGTCGGATTATTCGTACCCGCATCAGCATAAGTCCAGTGGACCACATTAGTAGCAGAAATACGGTCATAAAAACCGTCACCATCATAGTCCCATTCATATACCACTATTTTATGGCCCGTTGCCGCCCATGAATTCGTCGCATAGAAAGTAACATCCATCGGCGCAGAGCCAGCAAGAGAAGACAAGTCCAGATTAGCAGAGGGCGCCGCTCCCCACACGCTGATGATTACATTTGATGATGTTCTCGCGCCGTAAGCATCGACGACACCTACCTTTGTCGTATAGACACCAAGAGTAGTGTATTCGACCATTACATACCCCGAAACGTCCGTTGCGTCAACGACACCGTCACCGCTCAAGTCAATCTCGCTTCTAACAATATTGTTCTCCGCATCCGTCGAACCGCTCAGATCATAGTTTACGCGAAGTGGCGCAGGTCCATTAGTTACGCTAACCGACACAACAGGAACTGGAGCACTGTTAAACTTGGCAGACACGGACTGATTGCTCGTGACATTTGAGAATACATACTCAAACGCATTGGATCCTGGCCCAAATGAACCCAGCGAAGCTCCATTTACTATTATCTCAGCAATGTGATAACCACCGCCAGCCTGAACGACAAAGTTAGTCCCTTCACCTTTCTTCAAATAGACATTTCCACTGGGAACAATTGTACCGCCAGCACCATAGGAGGAGTTAATGCATCTTGCGTAATCTTCTGTATAGATTGATGAAACCTCTGCAGCGCCCAGCGCTCTGTTGCGAATTTTAATCTCATCAATAGCACCCCTGAAGTATGTGTATGAATAGCCAGGGCAATAACCAATAGTGACATTATAATTATTAGCAACGAGTGGACTGGACCATGGGGATACGCTGTCTATGTTACCATCAACATAAAAGCAAGCATTTGTACCATCCCAGACTCCCACAAGGTGATGCCACTGCCCATCAACATCCTTATCAACACTAAGCTCCCACCACTTGGTTAACCCACCAGTCATGTAAAGCCAGCAATAATAGTTGGAACCAACAACCTGAAGCTCATAATTCCTCTCGCCATAGTTGCCTTTAGTTAATACTGAGAAGAAATTCTGATTGTACGGTGCACTCTTAACAGAGGCCTTTGTCCAAGCCTCGACTGTGATTGGGCCAGTAACATCTAACTGTGCATGATCAGGCACTGTTATCAAATCGTTTGTGCCGTCAAAATAATAGGAACTGTTCGAATTGCCGAAACGATCCGTCGTCAACGTAGCGCCGTTCACCGTTCCGTTGTGCCCATTTCCACTTACATCGTTAGCATTACCTGCAAACGGATAATATGCAATCAACGACGGATCTACAATTGTCGCCGGCGTTGTAAAGCTTGAACTGGCGCTTGACCATACCGCAGCTATGCCGTTACTCGCATAGCATCGATAATAGTATGTTGTATTGGCTACCAAACCTGTGATGCCGAAAGCTATGGAACCGCAGCTCCTGGAACCAACGACTACACTATTTGGCCACGCCGAAGGATTTGCAAAGCCATCAGTCGTTCCCCAATAAACAGTTACATCCGCACTAACATTTGAAGGCCCGCTGCAAGTCAGATATCCGTTCAGCGTTGCACTCCCGCTTGAAACGCTGGACGCCCCAGTCCCGTTATTTACAGAAAGAAGCAATGGCGCAGATGCTACATAGGCAGCATATACCTCATTGGAACCTTTAGCCCTATTGTAGACCTTGATATCGTCGATTTTACCCTGAAAACGGGAATACGAATATCCAGGCGAGAATCCGATATACATCGGATAATTGTTAGGCACCAATGGAGTAATCCAAGTGGATGCATTCACCCTAACGCCATCCACATAAAAGAAAGCGTTGGTTCGGTCCCAGACACCGACAAGGTAATGCCATTTATTGTCAGCATCATCATTTTGCCCCAACTCCCACCACCTGCTAATTCCGCCAGTCTGGTATAGCCAACAGGCCTTATTTGGACCTATCACTTGAAGCTCATAGTTGCGTTCCGAGTAATAGCCTTTAGTGACAATCGATCTAAAACCTGTAGCTATTGGCGTGCTAATGACCCATGCCTCCACAGTAATCGCACCAGTTATATCCAAATCAGAATGATCAGCTACAGTAATAACATCATTAGTGCCGTCAAAATAATACGCCTTACCTGCCACCCCAAAACGGTCAGACGCCAGCGTCGAACCATCCACTACGCCATTGTGCCCCTTACCGCTTTCATCATTTGCATTTCCGTTGAACGGATAAAAAGCCACCAAAGAAGCATCCACTCCTGCAGATGGGGTGGTAAAACTGGAAGAGACAGGAGACCAAGCCATAACACCGTTATTCGTGGCATACCCCCGGTAATAATAGGTTTTATTTGATGTCAGACCTGTAATATTAGTCGAGTACAAGCCGGCTGTTCTAAGACCCATGTTGATGCTATTTGACCATGACGCAGAATTGGTGCCGCCATCAGCCAAACCCCAATACAAGGTGATATTTGCACTAGAATTAGAGACACCGCTACAGGTCAAGTTAAGATCGACTACTGCGTTGCTGCTTGTGATGCCGCTCGCGCCCAAACCGTTGCTAATGTATACAGCAACTGGCGCATTTGTCACATAAGAAGAATATACCTCATTCGAAGATAACGCTCTATTGTAGATCTTAATATCATCAATCGTCCCTTGAAAATACGAGTATGAATAACCCGGCGAACACCCGATCTGCATCACAAAGTTATTCGGCACCGGCGGAGTTGTCCACACCGATTGCGTTGTCTGCAATCCATCGACATAGAATACTGCATTAGTGCCATCCCAAACACCAATCAGATGTCTCCACTGCGCATTAGCCGCATCAATAGCACTCAAAAGCCACCACTTGGAAAGGCCTCCCGTTTGATAAAGCCAAATGTAATACCCCGGGGACCCCTGCTGAAGCTCATAGTTCCGCTCCCCTGAAAGCCCCTTGCAGATTATGGTCTTGAAGTTTGATAGCGTTGTCAAATTCTTTGCCCATGCTTCTACTGTGAAAGGACCCGTTAAGTCCAGCTGCGCGTGATCAGGAACAGTTATTGAGTCGTTGGTTCCGTCAAAATAATAAGCACTGGCGGGATTACCAAATCGGTCTGCCGTCAATGTAGCACCGTTCACCGTACCGTTATGACCATTGCCGCTACCATCCACGGCATTACCGCTAAATGGATAATACGCAACAATTGCACCATCTAAGACATCCGAAGCGGTTCTGAAACTTACAGACGAAAGCGCCCATACCTGTGAAATACTGTTCGAAGCATATGCCCTATAGTAATATGTTGCGTTTGTTGACAATCCTATTATGTTGGTCGAGAAAGAACCGCTTGATAGCCCGCCCATCACAATGCCATTCTCCCACATTGTAGCATTAGTTCCGCAATCAACTGAACCCCAATAAAAGACCACTTCAGCAATCGTATTAGATAACCCACGGCAAACAAGCCCACCATTTAGCGTCGCGTTGCTGCTGCTAACCGCTGTCGCACCGACAGAATTATTAACCAACACCTGGATCGGAGCCGCACTGCCATATGCAGCATATACCTCATTCGAACCTAAAGCCCTGTTGTAAATCTTGACATCGTCTATGGACCCGCAAAACCATGAACACGAATAGGGCGGCATATAACCAATACTGACCGGATGGTCATTGGGAACTAATGGGACACCCCAGCCTGCAACACCACGACATACACCATCAATGTAGAAGCAGGCGTTGGTTCCATCCCACGTACCAACAAGATTGTGCCAGACCTGATCAACAGTGCTGTTAGTTGCCACTATATGCCATTTGGAAAGATCGCCTGTCACATACTGCCAACACGGCTCGTATACACCTCCAACATCCAGATCAAAGTTTCTTTCGCCATAATATCCCTTATTTACAACTGCAACCCAATCATCAGGCGCGGAGGTCTTAATCCATGCTTCGACCGTAATTGGGCCGGTAATATCAAGCTGACTGTGGTCGGGCACGGTTATAGCGTCATTAGTTCCGTCAAAATAGTAGGCACTGTTCGGATTGCCAAACCGGTCTACCGTCAGTGAAGCGCCGCTCACGGTGCCATTATGCCCGTTGCCACTGGCATCAACGGCATCGCCGTAAAAAGGATAATACGCCACAAGGAATGGATCGATGCCGGATGCTATTGTGCTAAAACTTAAAGTTGATGAAGCCCATGCAGCTGCATGGGCATTACCAGCATAACAACGATAATAATATGTCGTGTCTTGATCTAGACCCGAAATATTTGTAGAAAATGCTCCAGACGCAAGAATTCCCATATTAATGCTATGAGACCATGATCCAGCATTTGTACCGCCATCAGCAGTCCCCCAATATACAACCACATCGGCGCTTAGATTTGACGTTCCAAGACATGTCAATGAACCACTCAATACCGCATTACTGCTGGTTACACCACCTGCACCACCTCCGTTATTGATTACGACAGCTACTTCATTAGTCGCGGCATATACCGAATATACCTCACTAGCACCCAAAGACCTATTATATATATTGACTTCATCAATAGCCCCTTGAAAATAAGAATAAGAATAACCGGGGCAATAGCCCAGATAAAGGGCATCACTATTGGGCACAAGAGCTGTCGCCCAGCTACCCGTACTTTCACACACTCCATCTATGTAGAAATATGCGTTTGTACCATCCCAAGTGCCAACAAGATGATGCCACGTATTATCAGCATATTCATGCTGTCCAATTAGCCACCATTTGCTCATCCCGCCTGTCATGTACAGCCAGCAAACTTGATTTGGATACGGAGGCACGCCTGGATAAACAACCTGAAGCTCATAATTTCTGGAGCCACCACTTCCCTTTTGAACAATAGACCTAAACCCAGATGATATCGGCGAGCTCTTCATCCATGCAGACACGGTTAATGGACCAGTAAGGTCAAGTTGCGTGTGATTTGGAACCGTTATAACATCATTAGTTCCGTCAAAATAGTAGGCGCTGTTCGGATTGCCAAACCGGTCTACCGTCAGTGAAGCGCCGCTCACGGTACCATTATGCCCGTTGCCACTGGCATCAATGGCATCGCCGTTAAAAGGAAAGGAAGCCACTAAATTAGCATCCAACGCAAAAACCGGAGTGATAGCACATGATACAGCTAAAAGGAAATAAATCAATTTTATCATATAAACACTTTCTGAATAAAGACCACAACCTTGAGCAAGTATTGACTCTAAATACTGCAAAAAAGCTCGGAAGTCAATCGCAACATTGTACCGCGCGCCTTGTACATATATCACAGGCCATACATCTTTGCACCGTCAACCGTTCTTACTGTCGCGCAACATTAATTTTGCATTGTCTTTGGCTCAAAATCAAGGTCAGAGCCCGGCCCGCCTGAAAGGCTGCTAAATGAGTAATATAGCGCAACCAGAAATGCGACCAACGAGAAAGCTCCTATGGCCAACAACATCTGGTTGACTGTGGGCTGATTAATCAGCAAGACAAGTATGTAAATCGAACATATCACGAGCTCAAAGATTAGAAACCTAAAAACCCGCCTTGCCATCAGAAAGAAAAGCAGCAGATTAAACAGCGGCACCGGGAGAAATGCGACCACAGAATATCTGATAAGCTGATCCAACTCGGCTGAACTCGTCTTGAAGATGATTTTAGCAAGAAAAGAAGGAAATACACAGCAGAACAGTGATATCGACGCAACAATAACAAGCGATAACGCCATAGATCTCACAAAAAGGAGCCGACAATCCTTCTTTTTGCTAATCGCATTTACCACCTTCGGAAACATGGCGGTCAGTATTGTTCCCGCAATAAAAGCAACAATCCTGGCAATGGACCCAGCCTGTATATAAAGCCCTGCTTTGTACGGATCAAAAACATACCGCGCCAAGACTGTATCGAAATACATATAAACTGTAATCACTCCGAATGCAATCAAGGCCGGCCAGAAATAGCTCAAGATCTCTTTAAAACTTTTCATTCCATTATCCGCAGACAGACCAAATGCTACATCGCGCCTAACCCTGCCCCACGTTATCAAGAAGAAAATCAGCATCATAATTATTGATGCAATCAATGGGCCAGTGATTCTGAACCCGATAACAATCAAAATATAAGCAACCACCACCCTTGCGAGGCTTGACATAACGCCGGCCAGCGACACAGTCCCGAAATACTGCAGACCATGAGCGACACCGTACGAAACCTGCGTACACAAAGTTGACACCAAAAAAACAAGAACAAGTAGAACGGGAACATTCGAAGAAAAACGAAGACTGGAAGAAATCTCATGCACGAAAGCAAGAACAAGAGCCACGGTAATGATGGCTATGGGAGTTATGACAAGGAGCATGAATTTTACAATTGGCTCCATATATATATTGCCCCCCGAGGCGCGAGCCGTGGCCGCATAATTGGCCATGCACATCTGTATTGCGCCAGCCGGTATGCACACCATTAACAGCAACCCGAATAGAGCGCCGACTGCACCGAATTCTTCAGCTGCCAAACATCGACCCATCACCATTTGGAACACTAGATTAAGAACGCTGGCTATCAATGACGATAGCATTAGCAGAGAGCTGTGCCTGATCAGATGATCCTTGTCGAACCAGCTGATCAATCCTGCAATGCCGGCAAGGCCTACACCGGCAGACTTGCAAGGCTGCTTATTCTGAACATCAGCTTCTGATGATATTTTCATTTGAAATATTCGAACGTCACAAAAAAACCAAAACAACGCCTATCTGCTATTAAATCGCAGGATACTACACCCGATCGAACCTTGTCATTAGAAATTGATTTTACAATCCACCATGAAGGCAGGATTGACACTGCACGATGATACGGATAAGTTATCTGCGGCATCAAGCAGAGGAGATTGAGGACCCATGACGGATATTTTACTGATACAGCCGCCTGTAAGCTATACAAACAAGATTGCCAACTCTGGCAAAAGCGATTTCCCTATCGGACTTGTCTACGTCGGATCTATGTTGCGTAAGCACAAGTTCTCATCCCGCATACTGAACAACTCGATGGGTGACTATTCCATCGAAGATATTATCAACATCATCGAGTCCGACAAAATCCGCATTCTAGGGATCTCTGCCCTCCTGGCGACAATACCTTCCGCCGTTCGACTGGCAAAGGCCGTCAAGAACAGGTTCGGCGATCGTGTGCATGTTATGCTGGGCAACGCACACATCAGCGTCGATAATGACATCATCCGCAGGTATCCCTATTTCGACAGCGGGGTTCAAGGGGAAGCGGACCATTTTATCGTGGAACATGTTTCGCGGATCCTGGCCGGCGAAAAACGCCTGGGCATATTCACCGCAGCCCCTCCTAAAAATCTCGATGAATTACCGATTCCCATGCTGGATATGGTAGAAAACATGGCCGTCTTCAAAAAGAACAGCCTTGTCCCTATCGTAGGCACACGAGGATGCCCCTACCAATGCGGCTATTGCGCCAGACCGGCGCTAAGCAAGAATGTTCGATCCCGCTCCGCCGACAGCCTCCTTGCAGAGATAGAAAGCCGGTTGCACATAACTGATTCATTCTATTTCCAGGACGACACCGCAACCATCAGCAAGACTCATATCACAAATTTCTGCAGGGAAGTCATCAAGAGGAAACTGAAGATCAAATTCGAGATTACAACACGACTAGACTGCCTTACTGATGAGATTGCGTCTCTGTTAAAACAGGCAGGTTGCCGAACGCTTCTGGTGGGCATTGAGAGCGGGAACGAACGTATTCGGCAGGAAGTCATCCAGAAAAACCTCAGCGACGATCAGATCTTCCGGGGTATGCAGTGCACAAAGAAATACAATCTCCCAGTTCAGCTGCTGTTCATGCTCGGTCATCCGGAAGAATCACATAAGGAGGCTATGGACTCCGTCAACTTTCCTATCAAACTCGTAAAAATGGGATTCACGAACATCGAGATGGTGGGATTTCACATCACATTCCCCTTGCCCAGCACACGCTATTTCGACTGGTGCTTAAAGAACGAAAAATTCTCAGCCAATATCGTAGATGATTATATCGACGGAAAATTGGGCGATGGCTATGCCGGCGTATGGCCTTACCTTATCCCCAATGGACTCACCTACGAAGACCTCGTTGATTACCGAAAAATGGCTACCCGCAGTTTCTTTATCCGTCCAGCCTACATCATGAAACGCGCCATACACAGCATTCTGAATCCTCAACAGCTGGCCTCCGACATCAAAAACGGCTTTTACGTTCTCACACAGGGGTCCTCCTCGGATTTGAGCAAAACAGGCAAGACCAGCTCACCACCCGCCGAATGCGCAAGCTAGGACACATAATTCCTTTACTTTCCAAATCAGCACGCATAATATTCCATACGTTGCACAAGTAACTAAACCATAACAGGAGAGCGATATGAAAAGACAGCTAACCTTGGCTACGGTAACAGCAGTGAGTATGTTTATGATGAGCGGATGCGCATTATTGGATCCTCTTGTCGGCAAGACAGAAGTCTCCGAAGGCGACTCAAAGATGGGTCTGCCAGAGTATAAGGGCATCAAGCACGCTATTGGATGCAAGAATTTCGCAAATCAGGGAGGCTGGGCCGGCAGCTATGACCTCGGAAATAATCTCTCCATAATGATGGAAGCAGCCCTCTACGATACAGGCAGATTCGTAATGGTTGAGCGTGAACAGCTCGCCGATGTAATCGTCGAACAGGATATAAATGCCAGTGGCCGCACAGCCGGCGCTAAGAATGTCGCTAAAACTGGCCTCCTGCGCCCCGCAAAATATCTGGCAACAGGCGCCGTAATCGAAGCATCTGAGGACACATCAGGCGGATTCGGCGGAATATCCTTCGGCGGCATCTCACTCGGCGGCGGTAAAGCCAAATGCAGGGTCAAGATAATCGCTAAGCTCGTCGATACGACAACAGGACAAGTTGTAAAGAAGAAGGAATTCACCGGAGTAGCCGGCAAGGCCAATATGAGTGTGGGCCTAAGCTACAATGGGATCAACACCGACATGGGCGGATTCAAAAAGACACCCATGGGCGAGGCAGCTCAGGATTGCATCATCCAATATGCCAAATGGCTGGCCCTGGAGATGGAAAAAGAGAAGTTCGACGCCTCAGTGGTCAAGGTAGCTGACGACGGCCAGATCATCATCAACCGCGGATCAGCACACAGCCTACCTGTCGGCAAAGAACTGGTTATGAGGGAAGAAGGCACATTGCTGACCGACCCTGGAACTGGCGAAGTACTCGGCAACGAGGAAGGCAAGGAACTTGGCCAACTTAAGGTCGCAAAAGTTTTGGAGAAAATTTCCTATTGCTCCGTAACAGCCGGCACAAAGAAGCCGAAACCAGGCACATTAGTGATTGAAAAATAGAGCTGAAACACTCTTTGACAAAAAAGCCCGGGCAAAACCCGGGCTTTTTTGTTGGAATGATTAAATTTAACAGCTAATATTCGAACCCTAATTCTCGTTATATAAATATGACTATCATAGAACCGCACATTCATATGTATTCGCGTACAACCGATGATTATCAGGCCATGTACATGGCCGGAATCAGGGCGTGTGTAGAACCTTCCTTCTGGATGGGCGCGGATCGCAGGTATGCCGGCACTTTCTTTGACTACTTCCGCCTTATCCTAGATTTCGAAACGGTGAGAGCCAGACGATTCGGGATAGATCACTTCAGCGCGATAGCGCTGAATCCGAAGGAAACAGAAGACACACGGCTTGCAGATGAGGTAATAGCCGGCCTTGGTGAATATCTCGACCATCCGCGCTGTGTCGCGCTCGGCGAGGTTGGATTCAATAACATCACACCCAACGAAGAGAAAGCCTTCGTCAAACAGCTGCATATGGCCAACTCACGGAAGATGCCCGTCATCGTACACCTCCCGCACGTCAATAAACTCAAAGGGACGATACGAACAATCGAAATCGTTAAAGCTGAAGGAATTAACCCGGATCTCATCGTGCTGGACCATAACACCGAAGAGACAATCAAGATCTCCAAAGACACCGGCTGCTATTGCGGAATGACCGTATACCCGATTTCGAAACTCGATCCAGAACGCGCATCCAACATCATCCAGGAATACGGCACCGACAGGATGATCGTGAACGGATCTGCTGACTGGGGAATCTCTGACCCGTTAAGTCTTGTTAAAGTCGTGAAGCATATGGAAAGAAAAAAGCTCCCCCTTAAAGACATTCAGGCACTTGTGTATGATAATCCCATGAAGTTCTATAACCAGTCATCCAAATGGAAACCGGAACTGCAACTCATCCCGGTTGATCCGAACGTTTTTCAACGATGAAGGCATGGCTACAACTTATCAGGGTGCCAAACCTGCTGACAGTGCCGGGCGATCCAATTGCCGGCTTCCTCGTGATATCACTTCTCACGGGAGCCAAAGCCGACACACTTCTGATTGTTGCTGTGATATCAAGTCTCCTTCTGTATATCGGCGGCCTTATCACAAACGACGTCTGCGACATGGAAATTGACCGTGAGCAACGTCCAACCCGACCTCTACCAAGCGGCAGAATATCACCTGCTGCAGCATCAAGCACAGCAACAGTATTATTTATTACCGCACTGCTTATCTCTTTCTTTTATGGGTCCCACGACCTATTTGTCCTATCCGCAGTCCTCTGCCTGCTGACCCTGACATATAACCGTCTCACCAAGAGCATACCAGTGCTGGGTGTTACCAACATGGCACTTTGCAGAGCTTTCAATGTCCTGCTTGGCACCGCTGCCGGGGGATTTGGCATCAACGACGCACAAACATTCGTATCAGATCCAATAGTGATGAGCGCCGTGCTGTTCGCTCCGTCCGTTATATTCGTTTACACACTGGCATTATCAATTGTGGCAAAAAACGAAACACACGGAAAAATCGACATATTAGCTTTTGCCCCGGCCTTTGTAATAGCGCTCGTCGGGCTCTCACGCGTGTGCGAACTGTACAGAAATCTGACAACTATCACCGCATTCTTGTCAGCATTATGCCTGACAGCCGGATTGACAGTTACAATAAGAAGCGGTTGGAAGATCTATCATGCAGAGTACCCTGCCATGACACCAAAGCATGTCGGACACCTTATATCAGGCATGATTCCGTTGCAGACATTCCTCATGCTCACTGCTGGTGAAGCAGGAATACTGCCTGCAGCATTGACTATCGCCGCCTATCCCATTTTTTTTGCACTCGCCCGTAAATTCTATGCCAGTTAAATCATGAATCTTGCCAAGCAAGATTCATGATTTAACTATAATTTCGTACCATAGTCGGTGCAAAATTGGACGACCGTCTTTCTTGCTCTCGTAGGGGCGTTGCTCGTCGACGCCCGTCTTTGTCCTTATAGTCGGCAGTTGAACAGTCGCACCTTGAATAAAGAATATTTCTATTCTTTGGTTGCGGCTATTGGCAGCGCAGGATATTATTTGCTCTTGATGTAGCGGCGCATGTGTCATGCGCCGTTTACTACTGAGCTTGACACATGCTCAGCTACATTAAGACAGTAGAATATTCATGAGCAAAAACCGTAAACTGTTGATTGTACAGTGTGCTGCACTTGGCAAAGGACTGCTCGACACTCATAGCGTCAGCAGTATGGCTGGACTGGATGTCAGGACATGCAAGACGATGTTTCCCGCCCTTACCTGCACAGCTCAGGCAACTTTCCGAACCGGAACTCTACCGGCCAGTCATGGAATTATAGCCAATGGCTTCTTCTCAAGGGAACTGATGCGCCCCATATTCTGGGAACAATCTGCAGCGCTGGTAACCGGAAAACGGCTCTGGCATAACCTACAGAGGACTGGAACAAAAGTCGGAATGTTCTTCTGGCAGCAGAGCCTCGGAGAGGAATGCGACTGGATAGTGTCCCCTGCCCCTATACACAAACATCACGGCGGCATGATACAAAGCTTGTATTCCAAACCTGCGGATCTTGGCCGTAAACTGAACGAACATCTGGGCGACTTCGACTTAATGCATTACTGGGGGCCAACGGCATCATCAAAGTCTTCCGAGTGGATAGCAAAAGCTACGGCCCTGGCTATCAGCCTGCCAGACGCGCCGGAACTATTCCTGACATATCTGCCCGCCCTCGATTATGATTTGCAAAGATTTGGGCCGGGCTCAAACCAGGCGGCAAAAGCCATCGACTCCTTAACGAAACAATTGTACTTGCTACATGAGGCCGCACAAAAGAATGGATATGAGCTGTTGATATTTGGAGACTATGCCATACGGGAGGTTACAGGCTCCGCTATTCTTCCTAATCGATGCCTAAACGAAGCAGGGCTTTTCGCAACAAGGGCCATCAAAGGCATGGCCTACCCGGACTTTCATCAAAGCAGGGCTTTTGCCCTGGTCGACCATGAAATAGCGCATGTTTACTGTCTCGACGGTTCATCAGTTGAACAGGTCAGAGCCTGCCTGGCCAATGTTGAAGGCATAGACAGTATTATGGATCGCAATCAACAGACAATTGCCGGGCTATACCATGCACGCTCAGGTGATTTGTTGGTAACGGCAAAGAAAGGCCACTGGTTCGCCTATCCGTGGTGGAAGAATGAACGCGAGGCACCGGAATACGCAAGGCATGTGGACATTCATAGCAAGCCCGGTTATGATCCCTGTGAACTTTTTTGGGGCTGGCCTCCCTTTTCGGTGAGTCGCGACACCAGCAGGATAAAGGGAACACATGGAGTCATTGGAGACGACGGTGCCATTGCATGGATGACAACCATAAAGGATGATATAAAGGCTGCTGACATCTGCGGACTGGCAAAACAGGCGATTGAATGGATCGGACAGTAATAAAAATTAGGAAAGACGGCTCACCGTGGACGGTTCGCCCTACCTTCTATTCGAAAAATGGTAGGGAGAGGCCTCTGGCCGAGCCGCTTATTTACAAACACAGCTAACTTTGTTTATCACATATACATGAGAAACACATATACACAGAGATTCAACGTTGATTATACGTATCCTGTTTATTTCACCAGGGATATGTTCAGCCAAAAGAACAGCATCCTGCGTAAGGCTATCGCAAAATGTACTGGCGCTGAATCAAAAATAATGGTGTTCATCGACTCAGGCCTAGTAAAAGCACAGCCGAAGCTGATCGGAAAAGTAAAACGATACCTCAAGATCCTGCCTGTCATAATCCCAGGGGGTGAATGCACAAAGACCGCAAGAAACACAGAGAAGATCATCGCTCATTTGATGAATAACAATATGTGCAGGCATAGCTGCGTCATCGCCATAGGCGGAGGATCTGTATTGGATACAGTTGGATATGCATCCACTATATACCACCGCGGACTGAAATTGATAAGAGTTCCGACCACAGTCCTATCCCAGAATGATGCAGGAATAGGAGTAAAGAACGCCATCAACCACGCTGGCTCCAAAAACATGCTCGGCACATTCGCCGCACCTTCAGCAGTCATCAACGATGTCAGCTTTCTTACCACACTCAGCACGGATGACTGGACAGGCGGGATTTCTGAGGCATTCAAGATCGCATCAATTAAAGACCGGCAATTCTTTATCTGGCTTTGCAAGAATGCCGACAGACTTGCCAAAAGAGACCTGTCGGTCATGGAATCGTTGATCAATAAATGCGCAATACTCCATCTAGACCACATAAGAAAGGCAAGTGACCCTTTTGAGACTGGGTCCGCCAGACCGCTTGACTATGGGCACTGGTCTGCACACGGACTGGAAGTGTTGTCAAAAGGCCGCATATCGCATGGTCATGCTGTTTCAATAGGGATAGCTCTGGATTCCTGTTATGCCATGATACAGGGCTTCATTTCCAAAGAGGATCTGGCGCGCCTGCTAAAGGGTTTGACAGCCTGTGGGTTGCCCATATGGGACCGGCTGTTAGAAAATAAAGCTACGCTCAGTTATCTGACATCCAACGCCCTGGAAGCATTCAGGATTCATATGGGAGGCAGACTTACAATAGCCATGCCCTGCCCGATCGGCAAAACAACTGAAATCGGATCCATTGACATCAATGCCCTACACGAATCGCTCGCCTTGTTATGTTTTCTGGCAGTTACGAGCAAGAAGAAATGAATAAAGGAAGCCAGAATTCAGGATATAGCCACGATTAATAAAATGTAGGGGCGCTGCTCGTCGGCGCCCGCGGGCGTAGCAAGCAACGCCCCTACTTGAATATTTACAATAATGAAACTCAACAACGTCCATCTGACTTACTGCCTGAACATTCATTCCGGTGAAACCTGGGATGACAACATAAAGGCTATCCGTACATATTCCACACAGGTCAAACAGTGCATTTCACAGAATCAACCCTTCGGACTTGGGCTAAGACTTAGTTCTCTGGCCGCAGATACGCTGACCGACTCTGCAAGACTAGACGAAGTCAAAGCAGAGTTGTTTTCGCTCGGCATGTATGCGTTCACAGTTAACGCCTTTCCTCATGGGCGATTTCACGACACACGAATCAAAGAAAAAGTCTATCAACCCGATTGGAGCCATGCGGAGCGACTTGCCTACACAAACAAGACCGCCCATATCCTGGCAACCCTTTTGCCAGATGGAATGGACGGCTCAATAAGCACAGTGCCGGTAGGATATAAATCCGAGGCAAAGACCGAAGCACAGCTTCAGACTTCAGCGGCCAATCTTGCAGAAGCCGCTGTCTACCTCGCACGACTCAATGACTCCACAGGCAGAACCGTGAGGCTGGCGCTGGAACCTGAGCCTGACTGCATCATAGAAGATGCCGAATCACTGGTGTCATATTTTCAGGAATCCCTGCTTCGCTCAGGAATAATATGGCTAAAAAGCAAACATGGCATCGGGAAAAGCCAGGCAGAACAGATACTCAGATCTTACATCGGAGCCTGCGTGGATACCTGTCATTTTGATGTAGTATTTAAGGACCCGCTGGAGGCGTACCGTAAGATTCACTGCGCTGGATTCTGCATACCGAAAGTTCAGCTCAGCTCTGCTATCAGCTACACAGACAAAGCACTGGCAATGCAATCATTCAGGCATCTCATAGACGGAGTCTATCTCCATCAGACAAGAATCAAACGCAAGGACGGCACCATCGTTCGCCTTCATGACCTTGAGGACAATCGTCAGACAGAGGAACAACTCACAGAACTCGAGGAAGCCAGGATCCATTATCACGTGCCTTTATATGAATTCGAATGCCACGGAATAACACCGACCCTTGGTTATACAAACAATGGATTTCTGAAAGCTGCTGCAGAAAACACCTGCCACTTCGAGATAGAGACATATACGGCTCCATTCCTTAAAGAAGCAATCGGCACAGATATCGTTAACAGTATCGTAAAGGAATATAAAACCGTTATTGAGCTTCATCAGGACAAGACGGCTGACACGGTCGACAAAAGAATCGCTGATCATGGGATCAACATCTACAGCTAATACTTGCTACTCCGCGTTCCCGTAATTCCGATAGGATTATGCCGGCAAGTTCAGGAAGCTTTGCGCGGAGAACATCCGACAACTCGCTCCCCGGCTCCGTAGACGCAGGCACTATGCCCATGAGGACGACTTCGGCAGGGCAACGGCCACGCATTTCCGACACCAGCAGCATTTCTTGAACCCCGGCCTGATGCGGTGACAATTTCACAGGCACCTTATTGAGCATGAACGCTTCTTTGTCGTAGCGCAGTATAGTCCCGGGCTTCTCACTTGAGACGACTACATCGATAATATAGACTGTATCCACTTCCTCAATTTCATGGATGGCCATTATCCCCATTGTGCCTGCATCGAACAGCTCAACGTCAGCCGGGAAAATATATTTCGCCTGCAGATAGCGGATAAAATGAACGCCAAAACCTTCATCGGAAAGGAGTAGGTTCCCTGCACCAAGAATCAGAACCTTCATTCGGCTATATTACCTTAACCTTGGTTATTTCTTTTCCAGCAGGGTCGACTGTGTGAACAGCACAAGCTATGCAGGGATCAAACGAATGTACGGTTCTCAGGATCTCCAGCGGCTTCTCCGCATCAGCCACAGGATTGTCTACAAGCGAAGCCTCATACGGACCCATGACCCCTTTGCTGTCACGCGGCGAAGCGTTCCAGGTGCTGGGGACAACCGCCTGATAATTCTCGATCTTCTTGTTCTTGAATACAATCCAGTGCGAAAGGGTCCCGCGTGGCGCTTCGTGAAAACCAACCCCGCTGAACTCTCCGTCAGGAATCTCGACATGGTTCGAATACGTCTGATCGCCTGACGCAATATTAGCAACCAGCTTGTCGATCTGCTCAATGGAAATATCCGCCATTATGCATGCGCGGATACCACGGGCCAGCTGACGGCCCATAGTCGAATGCAGATCGTTCAAGCCTATGCTCAACTTGGAACAGGCCGTATCGACCATCTTCTTGACTCTGACGTTCCCACCCGCATAACAAGCCAGCATCTGGGCAAGCGGACCTACCTGATACGGCTTTCCGGCCAGCCGCGGTGCCTTGCACCAGGAATATTTGCCGTCCGGTTTGAAATCAGTGTACTGCGGAGTAGCCTCGCCCTTCCAGGGATGCAGTGACGCATCTCCTGCATACCATGATCGGGCGACCGACTCCTGAATGTTGTTCACAAGATACTCGTCATTCTGGCTGGTTATCGCACGTGCGCCAGCGACGTCACCATCGCTGATTATGCCGCCCGGCAGGGTAAATTTACTAACAGCTGAATCTTCTGGAAACTCCGGCACAGCAAAATAATTCTTCACACCGGCACCGTACCCGAACCAATCCTTGTAGATGCCAGCAATGGCCAGAAGATCCGGATAATAAACCTGCTGTACGAAATCCCTCGTTTCCTCCATCAGCGTGCGCATTAAAGCCAGACGCTCCATGTTAAGTGTTGCAAGGTTATCGACATTTATCGCCGTCGCAACTCCGCCTACATTCAGATTCTGGATATGCGGATTTTTGCCGCCTACCACTGCGATTACCTGCGCGGCTTTCCTCTGGTAATCTATAGCTTTCAGGTAATGAGCCACAGCCATCAGATTTGCCTCCGGCGGCAGTCTCATCGCCGGATGCCCCCAATAGCCTGAAGAAAATATTCCAAGTCTGCCGCCTGCGGCAAAAGCTTTCAGCTTGTCCTGCACGGCCTTGAACTCCATCTCGCTGTTGCCTGGCCAGTCAGAAATACTCTGCGCCAGCTGTGCCGTTTTCTTCACATCGGCCTTAAGGGCCGAAAGAACATCCACCCAGTCAAGCGCCGAAAGGTGATAGAAATGGACGATATGGTCCTGCACGGAATGCTGTGCCATGATTATATTACGGATATAATGAGCATTCAGCGGTATCTGAACTTTCAAAGCGTTCTCAACAGCCCGTATCGATGCTACGGCGTGGACGGTCGTACAGACACCGCAAATACGCTGGGCGAAAACCCAGGCATCCTGCGGAGCCTTCCCTTTGAGTATTATCTCAAGACCACGCCACATCTGCGCGGATGACCACGCACTGGTCACTTTGCCTTCATCAACCTCGGCGTTTATACGAAGGTGCCCTTCGATTCTGGTTACCGGATCAAGTGTTATCGTTTGTTTTGCCATAAGTCGTCTCCATTATAAATCGTTTATCTTGCCTTGCCAGTCTGCGCCTTATTTTCAATATGAACTCTGCCGTGCTCTTTTCCGTGCCCGTGCATGTGTATCCTGGGAAGAACCGGCACTAGCTTTACCAGCACCTGATACCCCAGAATCTCAAAGGCAATTATGCTTACGGTAATCATCAGCTCGGCCAGCGTAGGGAAATACTGCCAGCCCGGACCCGGATTATAGCCGATAAGATAGACATTGAAGCGATACAGCGCTCCGCCCAGCACAATAAGCACAGCGGAAACAAAGAGCCAGCGCGGCGAATAACGTTTGACCGGCCGGAAAAGAATCACAGAGCCAACCAGCACAAGCAGAACTTCCAAGAGGAAGAAACACGAATAGAAATCCAGACGGACCGCAGCGCCCAGCTGGTTACGGTAGGCCAGATCCCCCACCACAACTCCCAGCCAGATAACAGTAAGCCAAGGGATGATACCAGCCAGACCAGACAGCTCTTTTGTCTCGTAAGGCCGCTTGAATGCATATGAAGATATCAACGATTCCAGTATCACGATCGAATAACCTATATATATGCAGTTTATAAGAAACAGTAGAGGCAGAAAACCTGTATGCCAGAGCGGATGCAGTTTAGTCACTGCAATCAGCAGCAATGAACCCAGCGCAGACTGATGCATGGTCGGAAGAGTGATGCCCAGAACAATGAAGAATATCAACACCTTGTCCAACAGCGGCCTGAGCCAGCCGGCCAGTTTACGGGACCTATCAATCAAACTGGAAAGCTTTTCTTTGTCCGGCGCCAGTGCCGGATGCAGAGAGTCAACAAACTTACGGAGCCTTGTCCAGCGCGATGTCTCTATACTGTAAAGAACAGCAGGCAGAAATTCGATCACCAGCACGACAAAATAAGTCATAACGCAAATAGCGACTTCAAACATTACAGAATTCAGCTGCCAGCGGGAGGGAATAAAGAAATTATAGACATTCCACGGCCGGCCGATATCCACCATCACCGAAAGCCCTGCCAGACCGTAGCCGAACATGCTGGTCAACACGCAGGATCTGATCAGCGGATGGTAATGCATGTTGTGGCGGATGTAGACAAGTATGGCCAGGGCGTATCCGCCGCAGGCAATGGCTGTTCCTGTGGCGACATCATATGCCAGCCAAATCCCCCACGGGAACCCGTCGCTCATGCCCGAAACAGCACCGATCCCCTTCACATATCTTAGCCCGATAAGATAAACCCCAACCAGCACAAGGGAAAGCAGGACAAAAAATGACTTTGTAAAAAGCCGGCCTTCATGCTTCTGGAAATCCGTATTATGCATGACTAGGCCTTCCCTCCGCCAGCCGCGGGCGAATTTTCCGCATCTACCTGCTTTTGCTTTTTCATATTACGCAAAGCTACAAAGCATAGAACAGAGTACAGCGCTATTGGAGCGATGAACCCCTTGTATATTGCATGGTGAATCTTTTCGGAGAAGACCGGCGGCGCATCCTCCGGCAAAGCGCGCAGTCCGAGTTTTTCAAACGGTACGCCTGAAAGATAAAGATGGTTCACCCCTCCAACCTCTTTTTCTCCGTAGATCTTCTGGACATATCGACCCGGACTCTCCTGCAGACGTCGCTTAGCTTCAGCAAGAAGAACGCCACGCTTCCCGAAAAGTATCGCCTTGGTCGGGCACACATCTGCACAGGCGGTGATCCCTTTCGTTTTGAAATATGTATCTTTGCAGAAATTGCACTTCACGATCTGCGGTATGGCACGGTCCCACTGGAATTTGGGAATATTAAAGGGACAGCCAATCTGGCAGTAGCGACAGCCTATGCAGAAGTCCTTGTTATAACCTACTATCCCGGTCTTCTGGTCTTTAGTCAAAGCTCCGACCGGACACACAGAAACACAAGCCGGCTTCTGGCAATGCATGCAGGAATATTTGACATAAGACCAAGTGGTACTGTTTTCCTTGTGAAGCTTAATGATTGTCCGGTTATTTCCGCTCAAATCCGCAGGCGCATCCCATTTGGTGTCAGGATCGAATCTGGCCTTATCGCACTGCAGATTGCCATTATCATTATTAGTCTTTTTGCAGGCGGACATGCAGGCTTTACAACCAACACACTTAGTTGCGTCATAAAGCATCCCGAACTGTTCAGCGTTTACCGCTGGTGCCGCGTCATCAGCGGCAACCGCAACGGGTGCTAAGGCACATACTCCCGTGCACAATCCTGCGACTTTAAAGAAATCCCGCCTGTTGAACTCTTTCATTGAGCCTTCTTGCCCCCGGTCTCTGCCGTATCAGGAAGTTTCTTTGCAAGCATAGCACCTGCGCCTATAGCCGCTCCGGCAACCAGCCCAAGAACTGCGGTAGTCACGGGATCGGCGCCATGCCCCCTCTTGCCAGCATCCACAGGCGCGTAACTGTCAAACGGAGTTGGTTCATGAATCTGAACTTTGTCTGATATTGAAGTTTTGAAAAGAATATCAGGCTCGGTACATCCTATGCATGGATGACCGATCGAGACCGGCCATGCACCGACATCGTTAAACCGCTGGACCGGACAGTTGGCAAACGTAGCCGGACCCTTACAGCCAAGCTGATACAGGCAATAACCCTGGGCATGACCTTCGTCGCCGTAAGCCCTGGCAAATCTGCCGGCATCGAAATGCGGACGCCTTTCGCAGTGCTCGTGTATTCTGCGGCCATAGGCGAACTCTGGCCTTCCCATTTTATCCAGCTTGGGCAGCCGTTTAAGCGTCAGATAATAAAGCACTGTAGAAAGAAATGTATATGGATTTGGCGGACAGCCGGGAATATTTATTATCGGTTTATCCTTCACAATATCACCAACTCCCACAGCACCGGTAGGGTTAGGCTGGACGGACTGAATTCCACCATAAGAGGCACAAGTCCCGATACTGATTATGGCCAACGCATCTTTTGCAGCGGAAGTCAGCGACTCTACCGCTGTCTTTCCTGCGACCTTACAGTATATGCCGTTCTCAGCTTTTGGAATTGCGCCCTCGACCACCAAAACGTATTTCCCCTTATTCAAGGAAATAGATTCATGCATAGCATGTTCTGCCTGAAAACCTGAACCTGCCATGAGAGTTTCATGATAATCCAGTGATATCTTGTCGAGAATAAGAGCCTGCACCGTTGGATGACTTGACCGCAAAAGCGACTCCGAACAACCTGTGCACTCCTGAAAATGAAGCCAGACAACCGGGAGCTTGCTGTCAGATTCTGCAGTCTCCAGCACCTTACCGAACATGGCGTGCGGCAAGCCCATCAAGGCTGTCACAGTCATGCATGTTTTAACAAAATCACGTCGCGATACATCGCAAATACTGTCAATATCAGTATGTCGAGCAGTCATTTTTGCATTCCCCTTCTGTCTTCACAGGCTAGAGACCGTACATCTCTCACCGTCACATACTTCAGCAAATCAAACATTTATCATTCACACTATCCTGCAAGTTAACGAAACCAATCAGCGAGAATAATAGCAGTACCTTAAGGGCTTCCATTTTGCATTACAAGGACAATCAGCAAATCTTCGCGCAAACGAATTGCGCCCTCGATTGCCAAACTAACCGAGCCTCTCCTGCGGAGTTAGGCAGGCGCGTTTAGTTTGGCAATCGAGGCTAATTCCAACTTGTAAGGCCTCAGATCATATGCTAAACACCTCCCACAAACATGAAATATAAACCGATTATATTACTTTCCCTTATTTCTTTGGCCATACTACCGTTTGGCTGCTCACAGAGCAAAAAAGAAAAAGCAGATTCGGATGATTTTACCGGCTCAACGACTTGCCGCCAGTGCCACGAAAAGTTCTACGAACTATGGTCCACATCACACCATGGGCTGGCCATGCAGCCATTCACCGACACATTTGCAAGTAACGCCCTTACGGCCATGGACACGCCGATTAAAATCGGACAACAAAGTTTCAAGGCTGATATCGCTTCCCGTACATTGACAGAAGAAGGCACTGCCGGCCGCACGACTCATGCTATGGCCCATGCCATGGGCGGAAAGAATGTCTACTATTTCCTGACGCCCCTGGAACGCGGACGCCTACAGGTACTGCCTCTGGCCTACGACGTGCAAAGCAACGAGTGGTTCAACACCGCATCAAGCATGGTTCGGCACTTCGGCGATATGCGCGACACTCCTCTCGACTGGCGGGACCCCATGCTCACATTCAACACCGCGTGCTTCGGCTGTCATGTCAGCCAACTTGCAAAGAATTACGACCTCAAGACCGACACATATAACACAGTCTGGCGCGAACCAGGTATCAACTGCGAAACCTGCCACGGCCCCTGCGGTGAGCACGTCCGGGTCTGCCTCGCCGCACCGACAAACACGATTCCGACCGACCTGAAACTTATCAGACAAAAGGCCATGACAATGCAACAGCGTGACGACAACTGCGCACCCTGCCACGCCAAGATGCGTCCAATAACAGCAGGATTTACCCCGGGCCAGCGTTTTTTTGACCACTACGACCTGACCACATTCGAAGATCAGGATTTCTATCCTGACGGACGCGACCTGGGAGAAAATTACACATATACCCAGTGGCTAACCAGTCCCTGCGTCAAGGCAGGCAAACTCGAGTGCATACACTGCCACACTTCAAGCGGGCGATTCCGTTTTGCAGGCGAAAAGAGTAACGAGGCCTGTCTGCCTTGCCACCAAGAAAGAGTGAAAAATGCTATTGAACATACACACCACGATGAAGGCAGTAAAGGTTCCCGATGTATCTCGTGCCATATGCCTATGACCACTTTTGCACGGATGCGCAGATCTGATCACTCCATGCGTCCACCCACCCCGGCAGCAACAATCGCCTTTAAATCCCCCAACGCATGCAATCTCTGCCACATCAACAGGGACGCATACTGGGCCAACGGCTTTGTAAAAGAATGGCGGACTCGCGATTATCAGGCGCCTGTGCTTTACCGGGCAAACCTTATCGATTCGGCAAAAAAACGTGACTGGCGCCAGCTAGACGACATGCTTAAATTCATCGGCGACGAGAAGAGCGACAACATTACTGTTGTTTCATTAATCCGACTGCTTGCCGCATGTGAGGCTCCTGCCAAATGGCCTGTAATCAGAAAAGCGCTGAAAAATACTTCGCCACTGGTTAGATCGGCTGCGGCAACCACACTTTCAAACGACCCAAGCCGAGAGACTTTCGACGGCCTGATCACTGCCACTGCGGATGACTACAGGCTGGTCCGCATATCTGCCGCAGCTTCTCTTGCTCGATATGCAAGCAGCCTATTGGACCCGAAATGCCGCAAACAATGCGACAGCGCTTTCAAAGAACTGGAAAACTGCCTAATGGGCGCTCCCGACTCCTGGAGCTCGCACTACAACATCGGAAACTACTACGAAGAACGGCACTGGACATCACAGGCACTTGCCTCATATGAACAGTCCATGAAACTGCGTCCTGATGTCATCCTCCCTATTGTGAACGCCTCTATGTTGTATGCCAGACAGGGCAACATGAAAACAGCGATGAACCTTCTAAGAAAAGCATTGGCTATCGAGCCGAATAATCCCGCAGTGAACTTTAATCTCGCACTGGCACTTGCAGAGCAGAACAATATTGCTGACGCAGAAAAACATTTGCGCATCGCACTGACAGCCGACAGCAGCATGGCTCAGGCTGCGTACAACCTGGGCGTTATACTAAACAGAAACACTGTATGCGAAGAAGGGATAAAATGGTGCAAGCGGGCAGTCGAATTGATGCCGAATAATCGGGCCTATACCGATGCCCTTAAGTTCTACCTCGACGCACAAAAACAAAAAACCCGGGACAAATAAATAAACACTAGGGTTTCGACATATGAATTTGTTGGGGAATTGGTAGAAGTGGAGGGACTCGAACCCTCGACCCGATGATTAAGAGTCATCTGCTCTACCAACTGAGCTACACTTCCACCTAAATCGTCTATTATTTGGATCACTGCGGACTTGGTTATCCGATGAACTGGAGCGAGCGACGGGAATCGAACCCGTGTGACCACCTTGGCAAGGTGGAGCTTTACCACTAAGCAACGCTCGCTTCGTTTTTTCAGCCAGCAAATTTACAGGCTTATTGATACAAGTCAATATCTATTTTAAATAGAAAAATGTGTCCTAGAGCGATTTTACGAATTTCTCGAACTTATCCAGCCCGCCAGTAATGTTGTCCATGCTGCAGGCATAGGAGAAACGTATGAACTCATCTGCATCAAAAGAGACTCCAGGAACTACGGCAACGCCTTCCTGTACGAGTAATTTTTCCGAGAAGGTTATCGAGTCCAACTTGAAACTGCTGATGTCACAGAACACATAAAACGCGCCCATCGGCTTTATGCATTTGACGCCCTTCATTGCATTCAGACGATTGTAGATGTATAGCCTGCGCTTATCGAACTCCAACCGCATCTCTTCCACACAGCCCTGAGGTCCTTTCAGAGCCTCAAGCGCACCATACTGTGCAAATGTATTCGGGCCTGATGTACCATGACTCTGCAATGCCGAGATCGCATCCGCTACTTTTGCAGGAGCACCCAGATAACCAAGCCTCCAGCCGGTCATAGAATACACCTTGCTGAAACCGTTGATGGTTATCGTCAGGTCCAGGATTTCCTTGGACAGACTGCCTATGCTTACATGCTCCTGCCCCTCGTATACCAGCTTCTCGTAAATCTCGTCAGAAATCACATATACGCCGTTTTTCACAGCAACGGCCGCCAAACCTTCCAGCTCCTTGCGTGTATAGATGACTCCGGTTGGATTCGAGGGGCTATTGATGACGATAGCTTTCGTTCTGGGCGTTATAGCTTTCTGAAATTCATCGGGAGTTATCTTGTAATCATTGCCGGCTCGCCCCTTCAGAAACACTGATTTTCCGCCAGCAATCTTGATCATTTCAGGATAGCTCAGCCAGAACGGAGACGGAATGATGACCTCGTCGCCATCATTAAGGATCGCAAGAAAAGTATTGAGCAGAGAATGCTTCGCACCATTGCTTACGACTATCTGAGAGGGCTTGTAAGTCAAGCCATTGTCCTTCTGCAGCTTGGCGACTATCGCCTGCCTAAGCTCAATCAGACCGTCTGTTGCAGTATACTTGGTCTTTCCGCCGGCCAATGCCTTCACAGCAGCATCTTTGATGTGCTGGGGAGTATCGCAATCAGGCTCACCTGCCGCGAAGCTGAACACATTGACCCCCTTGTTCTTCAACTCATTTGCCCGCTGAGTGATGCCAAGCGTCAGCGATGGCGATATAGCCGTAACATGCTTATTAAGATCCAGATTACCCATACCTCAACTCCTTACAGTCCGTAATGTTTTTCTACAAGTTCTGCCAGATTGTCTTCTCTCATCTTTATAATACCCATCTCCCGTTTAACATTCTCTGGGGAATCGGATGCATGGGCAGCGTTAACCAGCACGTTGCTTCCATATTCTTTTCTCACCGATCCAGGCCTGGCCTGATTAGGATCAGTCGATCCAAGCAGCTGCCTGATTTTGGCAACGGCACCCTGCCCTGCATAGACGAGGCCGATGCACACCTCTGAACCGGGCTTGCTTCTTTGGTCAACAGGACATTCGGCAGGCGTCTTGCCCGTCATAAACTTGATGATGGTACCGAACTGGGCATCTGCGTACAGATTCGCCAGACTTTCTCCGATCTTAGATACAGTGTCTGCAGGAATATCGTAACCAAACTCACGGGAAAGTGCCTGGACCGCTTTACCCTCGGCCAGCGCCCTGAACTTCGTGCGAAAGATGTTCTTGACCGGTCCATAGAATTCCTCGGCCTGATCTACGCTCATTCCGAACTTCTTGACTCCGATGATGCGCAGGTTAGCCGACGAAAGCAGATCGATAATGTTACCAGGCCTGGAACTCGGAAAGCGGAAATTATCAGGCTTCAGAACGACCAGCGTCTCATCCTCGGCGTCTATCGCCGGGACATCGAAGGCATTTTCAATCACACCGCCATCGGCGTCCGAGTGTCGCGCCCATAATTTCAGGACATCTGCGGCCTTTGCTTTGGAAGGCGCGACAAGCACCGCCGGCTCGCAATACTTCACCTGCTCATTGTCGTCTAGAATATAATCGCCGTATGTGTCACGGACAGTTTCGCCGCTGCCTGATTTGAGTGTCGCACTACCGGTGACGTGCCATATTTTCCCGACAGCATTTTCACCCTCAAAGAGAAGAAGCATCACTCGCCTGGGCTTACCCGTCGCCGGATGCGGTGCATAATTCTTCAGAATATAATCCGCTATCAGGTTGGTATTCTCCAGCTCTTCCTGATCTGTCTGTCGCATAAGCTCAGCAAACTCCGTGACCAGCTCCTGACTCGGACCGAACATGCGGGCCCCTACCAGCGTCAGGTCAGTTCGACCCACGTACCGGGCGATAACGCCACCAGTCCTTGATTTGGAAATCGTGTAGGGATTGATCAGCACAAATGCAAGTTCTTCAGCCATGTCGTCTCACTTACCTTTCAGTTATAAATTCATCCGAATTGAAGCGCAAAAACAATTTGCCGGATTATGTTTATTTTGAATACAAAGTCAATAATGATAAACAGGAAACACGGGTTAAATTTCATCAATCAAACCCGTTATTGACTAAATTCGATACAGTATGATAAATGGTGTCCGCATATATGAAAACAAAGCTTAATTATCTGGAAAAAGCTAAAGAAGTGCTGAAGACCGAGATCGATAGCATGATATTTGCACGGACCAGACTTGATAATAACTTCTGTAAGGCAGTGGACAGCATAATGTTTTGCCTTTCCAAGGGCGGTAAGATAGTCGTTACCGGCGTCGGCAAGAATTACCATATTGCCCAGAAGATTGCATCTACCCTTGCAAGCACCGGCTCCACCAGCGTCACCCTCAACCCGGTTCAGGCCATGCACGGGGACTTGGGAATAATCAGACCTAATGATGTCCTGCTGGCATTGAGTTATTCCGGAGAATCCGATGAAATTATCACCCTGCTTCCCTTTATCAGAAGACAGGGTGTAAAGGTAATAGCGCTTACCGGAAACAAGCGCTGCTCCATGGCAACGCATAGCGATATAGTCATCTGCGCCCCCGTAAAGCGTGAAGCATGTCCTTTTAACATGGCACCCACCTGCAGCACGACTGTTGCACTTGCCGTCGGAGATGCGCTGGCGATCGTGCTGCTCTACGCACGCGGATTTAAGAAAGAAGATTACGCCAGACTCCATCCAGCCGGCGCAATAGGCCGGGCGCTCCTTATGAAAGCAAGCGACATCATGCGGACCGGTGACAGGCTGGCAAAGGTCAAATCCGGCACGCTTATCAAAAACGCCCTCCTTGCCATGACCGAGGCCAGATCCGGCTCTGCCTGCGTCGTTGACGCAAAGAACAGGCTCCTCGGGATATTCACCGATGGTGACTTGCGCAGACACATAGCAGATTATCCAGATCTGACCAACATGCCCATTGATAGATTCATGACAAGAAAGCCAATAACAGTCAAAGGCGACAAGCTTGCAGTGGATGCACTCAAGACATTTGAAGATCACAACATAGATGACCTTGTCGTCCTTGACGATAGCAGTCGGGTCATCGGCGCCATAGACCTTCAGGACCTTCCGAAATTTAAAATAATCTGAACAATCAGACCTGAGGAATGAGCAAAAAAAAGGCCTCCCGCGTGGGGAGGCCTTTATAAACACATAGAAACGCTCTTACTGGTCTTTCGCCTTGGGGGCGTCGCAGGCCTTCTTGCCCTTCTTGCAGGCCTTACCACACTTGAGCGCAACGACCGCCTTGCCGCAACTGCATTGAGTAGCGTCATCGGCCTTAACCGTACACTTGCAACCAACTTCACAGGGGCACAAAGTGATGGCTGCGTCCTTCGCGGCCAATACGTTCATTGCCTTGAAATCCGCACCGCATTTCGGGCATTTGCCGGCCTTCACATCACAAGTCTTGCATGCCGCGCAGGCGTAGACTGTGTCGCCGGCCTTGCATGCAGCGATCTTGGCGGTCGCCTTGCTCTCAGCCGGCTTATCGCCCGGACATGATCCGCATCCAGCCCACGCCACCGCCGCTGCCATTACCATTGCCATCGCCAGAACTATAACCTTCTTCATACCGAACCTCCCTTGCTTCTTTGTTTAATCAATACTGAATGAGACAGAATTTTCGCATTTTAAGGGGGGCAAAGTCAAGAATAGGGATTTGAATATAACCGTCTCCTCTTAATCCGATGTTCTCTAATCGTTTTACGCTAGAAATATTCGCATTAATCTTGGCGCCGATTGGACTCCACAGGCTCAAGGACAAGCAGCACCTTCCCACAGCTACGGCAAACAAATGCCGTATCGTTTTCCCGCCTATCTGTTCCTATATCCATGGATCTGCACCCTGAACACTCCAGGCCCTTGACCCTCGCAATCACATTCTTGACATAATTTAATAAAGACATTTTGCTCCTTTTGGCTTGGAAGATTATCAAAAACTTAAAAACCTGTCTGTCAGGCAAAGTCTTACAAAGTAAATCAATAAAGAATTGGTCGATGGGGCTTTGATATGGGTCGTTATAAGATGTTGGTGGCGGCGCAGGGATTCGAACCCCGGACACAAGGATTATGATTCCTTTGCTCTGCCAACTGAGCTACGCCGCCACGGTTGGTTGTTGATTTACGGCTGGATTTATAGTCTTTAGGCCGACAGTAATCAACGTTTTTCTTAACCCGATGTTCTCTCAGCTTTTTTGAGACTGTAAGGACATCGGTTAAGAAAAACAAAAATTGACTATTCGTCACTAAACAGTATTATAGCTATAAACATAAACATGGAGATGTGTATATGAGAACAATTCAAATGACTCTTGATGATGAGCTTGTTCAGACTGTTGATAAGTTTGTGAAGAACCTGCACATGACCCGCTCAGCGTTCACGCGCCAAGCTCTACAGCAATCCATCGCAAGAATCAAAATCCAGCGGCTCGAAGAAAAACATCGCCAAGGTTATCTCCGTAAGCCAACTTCGGCAAACGAGTTCGACGTATGGGAGAAAGAACAGAAGTGGAGTGCTGAATGAAACGAGGCGATGTTCGCTGGTATAAATTCGACAAGCCAGACAAAAATCGTCCTGTTGTTATACTGACTCGAAATTCCATCATCACTCACCTGAACGAAGTAACCGTTGCACCAGTAACGTCAACTGTTCGGGATATTCCGAGCGAAGTTCTACTGGACAAAGGCGATGGAATGCCAAAGGAATGCGCAATTAACTGCGATCATCTTCAAACAGTAGCAAAAGGAAAAATAGGGTCTATCATTACCACGCTTTCTTCCTCTCGCATGAACGAACTGAGCGCCACCATCGCCTTTGCACTCAGCATTAATGAAGAAATGTGAGCCAAAAGCACCTGCACCACTATTCGGAGGAAAGCGCAATCCTAGTCGCTCAACGGCAAGACACCTATTCCGCAGGCTTATCTTCGGCTGCCGGCTGGGCTGGTTGTGTACTGTTACCAACAGTAGCAGTTTTCTCTTCAACTGCTGCTGAAGTCTCTTCAGCCTTGACTGCAGGTTCAGTTGTAACGGCACCTGTATCTTGAGCCGTCGGTTCAGCTGTTGTTTCTTTTTCAGTAGAAGCCTTCTTCACCGGCTTCTTACCAACATTTTCGGAATCAGCAGATATCTTCACGCCTTCCGTCTTCAGACCTTCCACAATCATGTCCTTAGCTTTAAAAACCCCGAAGGTAAGCGCTGCAATCAGAAGTATTGCTGTTATTATCTGCAAATACCCAAAAACGAGACCAACCAATGCCAAACCCTTGCCTTTGAGCGCGCCCTCTGATTTCTTTATCCTGCCTACCGCCATATGTCCACAAATAACCGCCACCGGCGACATCCCCAGAAAAGCCGCAACAAGAGAGCCGACTGCAAGCTTTGACATTACAGCCTTTACAGGCGGAGTATTGACAGCATCTTGCGAAGTTTGAGTATCAGAATGATACTCACCAAGCTGTTTAGGAGCAACAGGCACCTGCGGTTTTGCCACCATCTTTGAAGCAGCAAACTGTGCCTGTTTCTTGGCAATTGCCGAACCTTGAAGCCCTGCACCCAAGGTAGGCTTCTTGCCAAAAGCAGGTTTACCAACAGCACCTTTATTCCCACCCATCAGGCCAAGCCTGGGACCCGCAACAGGAACTGCTGGTGCAACCGGCTTTTCTCCGGGCACGGGTGCAACAACTGCCACTGGTTGTTCGATATTCTCCGGCGCGGACTCAGCCACCGGCTCAGGAACCGTGACAACAGGCTCAAGCTCAAGCGCCTTCGGCTCTATTTGAACAGGAGCAGCAGGGACAATAGGTCTGGGTACTGAAGAGAAAGACATCGGCGCGGCAGAAGGGACAGGCCTCGTTCCCAACTTTGGTCTGGGAGCTACAGGCACAGGTACAGGCTCGGGAGAAGGCACAACTACCGGCTCAATCACTGGAGCAGCAGGAGGCGGTGGCAGAGGTGGTTGAGGAAGTGGTGGTGATATCAGAGACGGATCAATGATTGGCTCAATCACTGGAGCCGGCGTCGACATCGGAACCTTTATCGTCTTATTGCATGCAGGGCAATCAAGGGCCTCACCTGCCATGTCGTCAGGTGCATCGAAATTCTGAGAACAAAAAGGACAGTTGAAGTTAATGTCCGCCATACTACACCCCTTTCGACTGGAATAAACAAAACACTGTAACTTTAATGTTAAGGAGTATAGAGGTCTGTTCAATGCAAGTCAATCAGCTTGAAAAGGGCGCATATTTCATCGATGCCTTCGATTTCGTTGTTGCCAGTAAGCAAGCCTGATATTATCTTCATCCTCATGTTGAAATCGCTAAAAGTGAAAAACTTGGCTGTCGTTGAGAACGCAACAGTAGATTTCTCAACCGGCCTGAATATCATCACTGGGGAGACTGGCGCAGGCAAGTCACTGATCATCGGCGCGCTTAACATCCTGCTTGGCGAACGGGCCGACAAGACCCTGATCAGGACCGGCGAGGAGCAGTGCGGCATCGAAGCCATCTTCGAGCTCAAGGACTCAGGCGATATCGACGCAATCATGGAAGAGATCGGCATGCAGGCCTGCAGTAATGGAGAGCTGATCATCCGCAGGACCATCTCTGCAAATGGAGCAGGTAAAATATCAGTTAACGACTCCCCTGCCACCCTTCAACTCCTCAAGCAGATCGGAACTATGCTGATAGACATGCACGGCCCGCACGACCACCAGTCACTGCTCAGCCCTGACTGTCAATTGGACATACTCGACTCCTTCGGACACAGCTGGAAAACAAGATCGGCATACGAAGAAGAATACAAACAACTTTCCGAATTGAGACAGAAGCGGCTGAAGCTGGAAAAGCCTGACAATGAAGTTTCCGCACAAATAGATTTACTGAAATATCAGATCAAAGAAATCGAGGAATCCGGAATCATTGATTTAGACGAGAAGGAATTATTGACCGAACACAACACTGCAGCCAACGCCAGCGAGATAACGGAACTGACCGGCAGTGCCGCTCGCGCCCTGACCGATGCAGATGAATCCGCCAGCAACGCCCTCGCCTCCGCTCAACAGTACCTTACGAGACTCCAAACCCTTCTTCCCGATGCCGAGACATGGCTCAAGGAGATACAGTCTGCCGCTTTAACCGTGCAGGAAATATCACGAACCATCACCGAGAAAGCCGAAAGCATAGAGGCTGATCAGAAAAGGATGCAGTGGCTGGACGAAAAGATGTCCATCCTCCAGAAATTCAAGAAAAAGTATGCACACACCATTCCTGAAATAAAGGCGCACTTGGAGAAATCGAAAGAACGGTTACACAGCCTTGAAACGCTGGGCGAACAACTTGCCGAAATCGATACGGCGCTGTCCCGGCAGAACAAGAAAGTTGTCACTGCCGGAAATAAATTGTCCGTGGAGCGTAACGAAGCAGCCAGGAAACTCGCAACTTCTATAACCAAAGAATTAAAGGATCTGGGTTTCACTCACGGCGCTTTCGGTATAACAGCAAAAGAGACTGAACCAGCAACATCAGGAATGGACTCTATAGAATTCGGTTTCGCGCCAAACGCAGGCGAGACCATGAGACCGTTGAGCTCAATAGCGTCCAGCGGAGAGATTTCCAGGGTCATGCTGGCACTAAAGGCCTGCCTGGCAAAGCATGACAAAATACCTGTTCTTGTATTTGACGAAATCGACTCCAACGTCGGCGGCGAGATGGGCAGTGCAGTCGGCAGAAAGCTGGCGACAGTAGCAGACCATCACCAAGTGCTATGCATCACACACCTGCCCCAGGTTGCCGCACAGGGCTCGACACATTACGTCGTTCGCAAATCCGTGTCAGGCGGCAGAACAAGCACAACCATTTCCACCATAACCGGCAAAGACAGGACCGAGGAGATAGCGAGGATGCTCGGCGGCAAAGACCTCACCAGCGTGACCCTTAAACACGCACGTGAAATGCTTGATAAATTCTCATCAAAGCACGTGAATTAATAGACAACGCATGTTGCATGCGTTGCGGTGAGCGCCACGGAGGAAAGCATCCGGCTGAAGTTTACATGGGAAAAGACCACTTATCACGACTCACTATGCCTGCAATATCTACCCGCTTCTTTTCGGGCATTTTATCAGCAGGATAACCAAGAGTCATCAACTCGACCACTCGCACGCCCTGCTCCGGAATGCCAAGGATGGCTTTGATCTGGTCCTCGAAAAACGATCCTACCCAGCACGTGCCCAGCCCTTCCTCGACGGCCTGCAATGCCACATGCTCAAGCGCAATTCCGGTATCGATAGGATAAGCGGTCTGCCCGCATCTCATCACATAATCAAGATTAACGGCACAGGCAATAATGACGACCGGTGCCTGCCCTACAAAAGCCTGCTTATTGGCAGCTTCGCACAATCTCTGTATGGTGTTTTTATCTTGCACCACAACATACCGCAACTGCTGGCAATTACGCGCTGATGGCGCCAGCCTGGCGGCCTCAAGCACAGCATTGATTTTTTCGGCCTCCACCGGCTTATCGAGGTAAGCCCGCACAGAATATCTTTTCTTTATGCAATTTAGAACAGCCATATCTTCCTCCCTTAGAAAAAGAGCATAAAGTATCAAGTTAAAGGTATAAGGCTTTTCGCGCTTTTAACCTGCAACACTTGACTACTCCATCTCTATTTGCGGGCGCCGTCAAGCAGCACCCGTATAATTCCAGAAACACTAACTAATGCGTAACTTCGAAACTATTGAACTCGCCGGTATATGCCATATCTTCCAAAATCAGATCCGTCACATCAGCCTGAGGAGGTCCGGACTTGCTCCATTCTTTCAACTTCTCAATTGAAGCTGAATCGCCTTCAGCCAGGATCTCAACTGAGCCGTCGTATCGATTCCTAACCCAGCCATACAATCCTAGTTTCTGGGCCTGAATTTGAGTGTAATACCTGAAGCACACGCCCTGAACCATACCTTTTACAATTATATGCGTGCGTTTCATTTAATTTCTTCCAGCATCGGCACAAATCTTACGGGTATAATTGCTAAATTGAGATTCCGCACTATAATAACCATACCTAAATATCCACAGCTTTTGCGCCGGCGCATGACACATGCGCCGCTACAGTTCTGCAATTCTCAGCATTAAGCCTTAGCGTGATAGCTATGCGCCTCGCCCTACCATTTCCAATCTTTCATAGGGCGAAGCCTCCTTGAATCTCTTGAGCAAAGAAGGCTGACTGATCGGCCTGCACCTAATCGCTGATACTTTTATCTTGAATACAATATTCCTTAAGTACAATATTCTGCCTCAACTTTAAAGGAGAAAACATGGACGAAAAGATCAGAGCTAAACTGGAACAATTGCGAGGAATGCTGCAGGCTGACGGCGGTGATATGGAGGTCGTCAGCATAACTGACAAGAATGTTAAGCTGCGCCTCAAAGGAGCCTGTGGCGGATGTCCTCATGCCACCATCACTATCAAGCAGGGAATTGAGAAGATTCTACAGACAGAAGTCGACAAGGATATAACAGTCGAGAGAGTCGAATAAATCAAGTTGTCAATGCGACGGTTACTCACTTTGCTAATTCTGACCGCTTTCTGCCTGAGCTCCAGCGCTGTTGAGCAGAAAGCGGAGAAAGAGACTGCCGGCAAGCAGAATGTCAATAAAAAGCAGGTTTTCCTGCTGATAAGAATATCTGACTATGCAAAAGAAGAAACCTATTCGATAAGAACTCCTGAAGAATGGAAAGAAATCGAACAGGAACTCAAACTTGAGACAAAGCTTTTCCCGCAAGCAATAACAGCGGCAGAGAAGGCTTGGAAAAACGACGACAATTACGGAAAGAAACCATTCCCAAAGAACACGGTTACAAAAAAGACAGCAAAGATAATCAAGCAAAGCAGCGATCCAGATCAAATAACAACAAGACTTGACGACATAGAAAAGCGCCAGCGGGAAAAGGAAAATGAAAGCAGCGCAGACAGATTGAAACTTACCGGCCCTGCTGCCGAACTCTCTGAAACAAAACCTCCGTGGGATCAAGAGAGGGAGGAGAGACAAAAGCAGAAAGATGAAGCCAGAAACGGCATGTCCAACCGTGCCAGGGATCTATTCGCGACCGCCATGGACAAGTTAAAATCGGAAGCTGGCGGCACATCCCTCACTTCCAATCTCAAGGACGATTCTGACCTGATGGAATGACATCCAGAAGGGTGATTAAAAGACAGACAAGAAAGACGCAAAGCTCGTCCTGAAAAAGAAATGACTCACGCTGTCTCGCTCTGCTTCTTTATAAGCTCGGCTATTGACATGTCAGCCCGTATACCAAATCTCGTAAGTGCAAAGTCATAGCGGACAGGGTCACTGTCGCATATCTTCCTAAACCCATCGGTAACCTCAAGAGCCATTAGCATTCCGGCGTTTTTACGTGAGGTAAGCCCCAACAGTCTGGAGATATTGGCCATGTGCGTATCCAAAGGCACTATCAGCACCGATGGACTGATCCCCTGCCAACCGCCCGGGTCTACTTCGTCACTGCGCACCATCCATCTAAGAAACAAGTTCATCCTTTTACAAGCACTGCCGTCAGCCGGATCCGGTATCAGAAACTTCCCGTGACAGTCCAGCTCCTTCCGGAATGATGACATTGCCCGAATAAGCCCGGCCTGATCCCTGATTTTCTCCGAACAGAACAATTCATTGATGCTGCCATATTCGGCGATAATCCTCTTCACGCCCGACAACAGATCGGCCATATCTTCGCCCGTCGTGAACCTGTGCTTGAATCCGCTAAACCGGCTTTTGATCTCCCGGTCTGAATGAGCTTTCAGGAATTTTGAAGGCGACCTGCCCATTGCGCCAAGGATGCAGCCCACACTTGCTAGAATCTGCGCCACCCTACCGTAGGCGAGCGAAGACGCTACAAGGCCCACGACCTCCTTGTCTGCCGGTGAATCGTACTTATGGACAAACTCTAGTGGGTCGGGATGAATGTATTTGAACTTATTATACCTGGAATACAATGACTCTAGGAATGACTTATCGAGTTTCATTTTAATGAGTAAGAAATAAAAGGCCAGACCAGGAATTTAATCCGGAATGCAACTGGCCTTTTACTTTATACCTTACACCTTAAACTGATTTCATACCGGAGAGAAATCGGATTTACCAACACCGCAATCCGGACATATCCAATCATCTGGAAGATCTGCAAAAGAAGTTCCCGGTTTTATCCCAGTGCCTGGGTCACCTGCCGCAGGGTCATACACATAGCCACACACATTACATACATATTTCTGCATAATTTACCTCACAGGCTTGCTTCGGCCATCCAGTTACCATGCACATTGCAGTTCTCTATCACCGTAATCTTGCCTGAATTCGCATTCAGATGCAAAGCGGCCGCCGGGTGACATACATTAGGTGACAGCCATATCCTGGATATGAACTTATAATCAAGGTAATAGTCGAGGTACTTGATATAATGCTTGTCTATCATCACGTGCTCTATCTCTCCGACCCTGGCATGCACATCCGTACAGCATCCACCGGGAATCAAGCCGCATTCTTTAACAATCACTATCTGCGGAATATGTTTCTTGTCTGCCTCAGTCAGCACGGCAGGATTCGCCGGCTTCTGAATGGCATCAGCCTTCTCCACAAAAGCCTGTTTGAGCGCACCGCAAACAAGGCATTTCTCGGGAGCCGCATTAAACTCAATATGACCGCACACTTTGCATTCGAATGTCTTCATACACACCTCCTTATTATTTTTTTACTTTACAGAAACCATACAGCCAATACAAATAAATTTGGTAAGGCGAGGCACCCGCCTGCAACAAATCTGTCTTGGGCGCTACTCCTTTCAATCAAGCACCCAATCCACCTCTCCAATATTCTTGCGGGTAGGCAGGCTGATATTTATTTCTGCTGATGACAAAACAGCCATATTCCCGCTAACCGCTACACGCACTGCCTCTAAGGGCTCTCTCGCTTTCAAGATATTCGCCAGCACAAGAAGTTTTTCCAATCCATCGCCACGGCCAAAATTCCAGACCTCATCAGGCTGGGCAAGCCGGCATGAATCATCATATATCGATTCGCCAGGCATTGCTTCCAACCTGGCTATGATCGCCTTGTAGTCGAGCCCTTCCGCACCCCTGACAGAAACCGGATTTCTTCGAACTGCAGCTAACAGGAACGGCGCAGGATCGGCGGTCGACAGATCCCTGTATGAATCGAAGGCAAGTTCTGCGAAGGCGTTAGAACTACGAATCGTCTTCAGCCTGTCGATTATTGCCTCCCGGCCCATCTCTACATTTATGCCCAGCGGCTCGGCAATCCTGTTGAATTTACGCTCCATCGAAGGAAGGCGTGGCTTGACATAAATGAACGCCTTGAGCTCGCTTATCATACCCTTCTTCTCAAGGCAGTCACTGCAGAACTGCTGCATCAACGCACTCATGTCCTGCTCCTTGTCCAGGTCGATATTGTTCCTGTTAATGAAGTCCTCGAGATCATTGATGATTATACGTTCCGGGAAACGGGTCATCCTGAACTCCTCCATTTCGATCTCCGCCATGAGCTTATCACGTGTATTGTCGGTAAACTGATAGGAACTGCCGTGCTCATAAGCGAATATCCGCTCAGCTCCTATGTAGTGGTCGACTCCGTTGACCGGCCATCTGAACTGGAAGCATTTTTGAAGTTTACTCTTATGCCGCAGGAAATTGCCCATAATACTGCCGGAGAATCCAGTCTTCAGGTAACCGTTGAGTTTCTCAGAGAATCTGCTGAAAGCCGCCGGATCAATCGTTGCTTCGTCGTATATCGTATGTATCCATCCGGTCTCGTGGGCGACGACCGTGATCTTCTCGTTTTCCAGCGCGCGCCTGGCCTGAGCCGAAAGCTCACTGCCGTTAAACCACATCGTCTTGGTCACAAGCCGGCGGTTGTTTGTCAGTATCCCGTCCTCCATATCGATGAAGTTCTGTGAGTGGAGCGGCGTCGCCATAAGATAGATATCCTTCAGTGGTACGCGCGCGATTATGAAAAGAGCGGCGGCATACAGCGTGGAGAGCGAAACACATTCCCCTGCTCCTGTGATGTAGCCTGGCCTGTATCTGAAGGCGTCCATTGCCTCGACCGTCTCAGTTTTCCAGTACGGGATGATATTCCCTTCATACTTATCGAGCCCGAAATGCGTCCGGATATCGATGTCGAAATAGTATTTATCGCCCTCATACCCGAATAGCGCGTTGGATTGGGCAAGCACGTCAGGTGACACAAATGACGAGAACCTTCCGATCTCCTTCTCCTTGGAAGTCAGGCCCCAGGTGTCGAGATCAAGATTGAACACGTAATGGTCCATGATGTACTGCTTAAGCCTGGTGATACGCCGGTAAGGCTTCATCTTCTCTATTCCGTCGAACCAGGGATCCTCAAGCCATTTCCATATCCGCGGCGACATGATGTTCGCCAGAACAAGACTGTAGATAAGCTCCGGAAAGACGAATATCTCCATGTCTGAAAGAGTCACCGCTGAAGAGCGTTTCTCTATGTC